>WRIP01000006.1 GCA_009782665.1 Oscillospiraceae bacterium | reverse complement strand
ACAAAACTGTCAAAGATATGATTTCGTGTATTCGTTTTTTCCGATACCTAACTAACTGTACTGTTACTTCCTGCTATATCCATAGCATCAAAAAAGTGTCGGTAAAGGTATTAGGAATTATATAAGGTCGTTTGATCATTTTACCTTATAGTGCAGGTGATAATATGAGATCTCCTTATCTAACCCTTCTGCTATACCCATAAAACACACATCATCAGAGATAAATAATGGTATTAAACAGACTCTTTCGTAGGTGATTACCGAGTATTCATGTCTTGTAATACTATATCTGTATGATTTATCGCTTCTGTCATAATACTCCATGAGATTAGAAAAATCACAGGCTTCATCCGCAGGTAATTTGAGCACAGAATGGATCAACAGATTGTTATCGTAGTTGCTGAAGGACAGACTCATTGTCAGGTCTTCACGCGATCGTTCGGCACCGTTCAACCAAACTCCGTTCAGATCCTGATGATTACCTTCCAGTGTTTTGAAATAGAAACCACCGTGACTTAATTCTGATTCATGATCACCAGGATGATAGATTCCTTTATCGGTGATGAAGAAGAAATGACGGTTTTGTGTGATATAGCTATCAATCACGTCTTGTCGTATATATGTGCTTTCCAAATGCCCGAATACCCCGGTATCTGGAGAGAAACTGCCATTACTCAGATCCATAGTTATGTTGAAAGTATATATCCCTGCGTATGGCTCGTTGAATACAATAGCTTTATATCTGTACTTATTGCCATCAAAATCAAACAAAGAGACCCAGACTCCGTCAAAATAAGCTTCATTCTGTAATATTGAAGCATCTCTTTTATTCAAATCGTATGTTTTGTCAGTAACATAATTATGTATGCCGTCATATACCCATGGGATATCATCATCGTGTAAATTGAGTTCAAGTATACCGTCAGAAAGCTTTATATCGAAAAAGTATTTACGTATTCCGTCATTTGGTACATCCATGGAAAGCAGACTGTCCTTTATTTCATAAGGATGAGAATATGCCGCTTTATCATCTAGCAGTTGTTCCACATTACTTTCGGAAACTGGTATATAGGTATTGACGAACACAGAGGTTACACAGTCCTCATCAATATGAAGTATGATAACGAGATCATCAAGTGCTTGACGGTACCACACCCCTGTCAGTTGTGATTGCTTTGCGTCATCTCATGATCATCCGACTCTGGATCCGATTGAATCTCAGCTTTAGACACCGGTTTTTCTATATTTTCCTCATTCTCTGTCTCAGGGTAGTTGTTTCGGTTACATCCGACCATACCTGAAATGATAATGCAGACTATCATCATGAACGAAACCACAGATATGCGAATCCTAAAAAATCCGATCATATTAGAACTCCTTTACCTTGAGGCATTTTAGACGAAACTGATTGACGGCTTTAGTTATTTTTGTTTCTATATTCTTGGTTAATCAGATAATCAATAAACGGGATGTCAAGCTCATATAAAACGCTGTAGTCCGGCAGTTCGTTACCTTCTATCCACAGTTTTTCTAGATTGATCTCAAGTAGAGGAGATATATCTGACACCTTGTTGTTTGGAATACTAAGTACTTTAAGATTTTTTATCACTGATACAAAGGATATATCCGTAATACCGGATTCATATGCATAGAACTCTTCCAGTAAAGGCAAAGCTGCAAGCGTATCGTAGCCGGATGTAATCATCAGATCCAATCCCACAACAGTAAGACTTCTGAAATACTTCAAGTCCTCTATTGTCGTGAAATCAGCTGTTAAAGTCATCAGATACTGACTGTTAAACTTCACTTCCGGCGGGATGAGCGTTAATGAAGCGGTCTTTGATGGTGCATAACCGGCACAATTTATGGATGTTATTTCCAAAAGATCTGCAACACATATGCTTCCGTCCGGTCTGTTCAGATAGATACGGACGGCTTGTTCAAGCAGAGGTTCTTTCCATTCGATTGTCAGATTTTGCATGACCACTTCAAGTTGTTGTTTACCAATTGTGTTTTCAGAGTAGAATTCGTTGTTGTTTAGGATAAACTCAAACGCTTCCTCATACATGGACATACTGATGTACTGCTCAGTCAATGCGTAATATCTTTTAGTGTCGGATATATCCTCGCTCAAGAAATCTTCATATATTTTTATGACTTTCCGATATTCTTTAGCATCCTTAAGTAACGAGATATATGTCAACAGGATATTCTCATCCTCAGGATACCGTTCTAAAGCATATACCGCGATATTTATCGGATTTTCGTTGCTTGATACTGCTGCTTGAAGTATATGATTCAACAGGGATTGCAATTCATCATTGTCGCTGTTCAGTTCTGTCATAATATAGTAGTAATCCATTGCGGCGTCGATTTCTCCCAACCCCGACAGTGCTTTTATCATGCCTTCCATAGCATATATGTCGGTCGGATTGTTCTCACCGTCGACAGATAATGCTTGTTCGAACAGAGTTTTCGCATTAGAGTAATCCTGTCTGTCAAGACAGTTATACCCTTCTTCAACCGCCGAGTTGTTTTTCTTTTCCGATGAAGTATCGCAAAAGGTTAAGCAGAAGAGTAAAACTGATACAAGAAGTATAATCGATATCTTTCTCATTTTAACGATTCCTTTTCTACCGTGTGCATATTTCATGTTACAGTAAGAGTTCTTTTTTCTCTCCGAATTATAAAGTACAGTAACACCAAACACAGGATGAATATGGCAAAGGTTAAGAGAAAAGGAGCTCTGGCATCCAGTTCCGACAAAACACCTCCAATATATCCAAAGGGAGTTGACAGCAACATCATTGCCATCGACATGACTGAGTTAGAGGCTGCTCTATCTTCATCACTGATGGTGTTGGCTGCAAACGCATCTATGTACGGAGTCGTTATGCCTGTACCTGCCGCTATGAGTATGGCACTCAGTATCAACAGATAGTAATTCTGAGTTTGTGGTGAAACTAACAATATGACGGTAGATGCAATATGCATCACTATCCCGATGATGACCGGCCATCTGCCGGTTATCTTTGCAAGTAGCGGGGAGATAAACAACAAAACAAACAAAACCACAACCGAGTTCACTGTATAGAATAAAGACATACTGCCGGGTGTAAATCCCAGGTGTTCGGTCACCAACACCGCAAGATAGGTGTTTCTTATGGTTAACTGGATATGGTTGAGAGAACGTAATAAGAGAATAAGGACTAGCAGTTTGTTGTTGATGATACGTTTGAAGGCAGGGATATAGGCTGAGAAGACCTGCCATACCTTCACCTGCTTCATCTGACTCATCTTTCTGATTCCCACAGATGTTTCGGATATTAATAGATGACGGATGATTATCTGCGAGGTGATCATAGTAAACCCAATAAGCTGCATGACCCGCATTGCGGGGATAAGGGTCAGGCGACTTATCAGAAGAGCACCTACCGGTGCAAAGAAACCTGCAACAATACCGGAGATTTGTATAAAGTTATATATATTTACCCTGTCTTCCGGTTTGTTATCCTCGAGCATGGTGCATACGAACGCATTTCCCACTAACTGAACCGATGCATTGATTATATATGCGATGACAAAATGAGAAAATCTGTCTGCAAATGCCCAGATCAATTGGGCTACACTCCAGCTAATCAGATCAAATATTATGATGGTTTTCTTTCTGCCAAGTTTATCTGCAGTATAGGCACTGACCGAGGCAAAAACAAAGTTAGCGATTAACCCAAGTGAAGTAACTATCCCCACCTGTGCTTTAGATAAGCCAAGAGCTAACATATATAGTGTAAGGTACCCGATATACATAGTGTGGGGAATTCCGAACAAAGGTTCCAGGAAAACCAGAGCTCGTGCATTCCGGTTCATGTTGCTAACAGCTGTTTTTACCGTCTGAAAAGGTCCTTGTTTGTTTTTCTCTGGTATGATTCTTTCCTCCGAAATATGACTCGATACTGTAAGTGATTTATCGTTCGAGTTCACTGATATATTTTTACCTAATCTTACCGCGCCCTTCTATAGGCGATATCCCCTCAAGGACATCTCCTCTGAAGCAGTAATAGTTATCATGTAGATTGACCGTAGTACAACAATGAGACGGGATATACTCTATCTTCTCGAGATAATGTAACTCATCATTGCTGTCGGTAATGGTGCCGTGTTCTTCACTGAGTGCGACCTTGAAGGATTCATGTCCGAGGATATTAGGTGAACCTGCGGCAATACAACACGTCTTTTGACCGGCATCTGATACTGCCACTCCGCCTCGTTTGTGGATGACTGTGGTAAGGATGGTTAGTGACTGTTTAAGATCGAGATTCAACCGATTATAGTCATTATCCATGAACACGTATGACCCTGCCTGAAGCTCGGTGTAGACGGTATTATCTCCCGTAATATTATAGGTCCCGGTACCGGCACCGCTTATTTGATTTACCTCAATTGAATGCTGATTCAGATAATCTTTGGCTTCGGTAACCTTAGCGACGGCATCCTTCACCCCTTTAACCCGTACATCCTTTTGGGGATTATGACTGAGCTGTCCGGCATACGCCTGGAACCCTTCAAATACCAACCCTTCAGATTGACTAATGAGAGTGGCTAATGCTAACACCTCTTCTTTGGTGTTCACTCCACATCTACCCATACCTACATCAATCTCAATATACACATAGATGGTTGCATTGTGTACAACTGCGGCTTCAGACAATGCCTCTACATTGAGTTCATTATCCACACATACTGTAAGCTTAGCTATCTTAGCTAGACCTGCTAATCTGTCTATCTTAGTTGCTTCAACTATCTGATTTGCGATGAGTACATCTTTTATGCCGCCCTTTACTAAGACCTCTGCCTCACCGAGTTTGGCACAGGTTATCCCCTTAGCACCTGCATTTACCTGCATGTGAGCAATCATAAGAGACTTGTGTGTCTTGAAGTGCGGTCTCAGCTTAGCCTTCTTGTCAACGAGAAAATCCGATACAACCTTGATGTTGTATTCTAGTGCATCTAGGTCAATTGCTAAGACTGGTGTTTCTACCTGTGCTTTTCGTATTACTGCCATCTGTCTCTCTCCTTCTAGTTTTGTATTTTAAATCATTGAGTCATAACTGACACTTTGTTTTCCGAAATTCTTATTATAATAGGGATCCCCTTTTTCGGTGAAATATTTCTGCCAGCGTTCCACCAGAATAGCTTTCTCTCGTTCCATACGAACTCGCTTGTCACCTTTTGTATCATATCCTCTAGAACGTGATTCGTAGTGATATAGTTCTGCGACCGGATTGAAGACTACTAAATATCCCACTTCGCGGATTCTCAGGCACAGGTCTACATCGTTGAAGGATACTGCTAGTATCTCATCGAATCCACCTACTGCTTCGAATGCTGCTTTTTTCACCATCATACATGCAGCGGTCACCGCTGACATGTTGCTGACTATCGCTAGTCGGCTCATATATCCTTCGTATGCTCTCGGGAACAGTTGACAGAGATTTGCTGCACTGCCGGCAACGCCAACCGCTATACCTCCGTGTTGTACCGTATCATCCTCATATAGCAGCTTTACTCCCGCCACCCCTACATCCTCACGCTGGGTGAACATCAACATCTGTTCAATCCAGTCGGACGTGATTACCTCCACATCATTATTGAGGAACAGATAGTGTTGACCTTTGGCACAGGCAACTCCGTAGTTGTTAATGGCAGAAAAGTTGAACTCATGATCCCAATATACAATCTGTATATTTTCAATATGCTGCAACTCACGGTAATACTCGAACGTCACCTCTTCTTTACTGTTATTCTCGATAATGATTATCTCATAGTTCTCATATGTGGATTTATTGAGGATAGAGTTAATACATTTTTCTAGATCCTCTCTGTGATCGGAAGATGGAATGATGATTGATACTAACGGGGTTCCCTCTATCTCGTAGTTTACATGAAGCATGGGTACTGATGCCGAATACTCGACCTTACCCTTTAAGCCTACTCTTTCCAGATGTGCTTCCACTGCCCGTTTTGCTGAATCCCAGGCATAGGGTTTAGCTGAAATATCACTGGCTACCGACTGTTCGTGTACACGCCAGTAATATATGGGTTCATCAATATGATATATCGTTTCGGCTGCTTCGGTAGCCCGAAGCACAAAGTCATAATCTTCACTTCCATCATAATTTGCATTATATAGTCCAATTTTTTCCACTAAAGTCTGCTTAATGACGGTCAGATGACATATATAGTTACAGCAACGCAGATAGTCGGGTGAATAATCTGGTTTGAGATGTAGACTGCTCACCATGTTGCGTTTTCCCATATATATTATCTCATCCGAGTATAAAAAATCCGCATGGCTTTCGTTGATGGCTTTAACTACCTCAAACAATGCTCGCTCTGCGAGCATGTCATCGTGGTCTAAAAAACAGATATATTCGCCATCCGACAGTTCGGCTGCTTTGGTTCGGTTACCGGCAATACCGTAGTTTTTATCCAGCTTCTGATATATGAATCGGGTATCATTCTTAGCTAAACTACTGCAATATGATTCGATGTATGTATTACCGTTGTCGGACCCGTCTGCCAAACACAACTGCCAGTTGGAATATGTTTGATTCTTTAGCGAATTCACTAGATCTTCAAGAAATGCTGTCGGCGTATTATATAGTGGGACGATAACACCGATTTTGGGCATAATCTTAAAAACCGTATTCTGTTGAATCTCTCGCTTCTTTGATGTCATCTTCATGTTTTTTCTGATAGATCTCATCTGCCATCGGCGGAGTGTCACATATCTTATGGCAAACAGCGTCTGATGAAACCCCTCGTCACGCAGCATGCGAAAGGTTTTATACACGAGATTGAATAACATATTCCTGTTAGCCCAGGTCGGCATGGGTTTCTTTTTTGCGTTCATGGATTCCTTTTTGAGATATCTACTTGTGTTTCTATTCTACTGTATATATCCTCTTAATTCAATCACAGGAATCGATAACTCATTGCATATTTTCAGATGATGAACATATAATGGGGGTAGAAAATATACTATAGGAGGAAAGATAAATGCAGAAGGTAACGTTGGGAAGAACCGGTCTAGCGGTCACGATTGCAGGTCTTGGTTGTGGAGGTCACTCGAGACTTGGACTGAATCGATATGGCTCGGAACATGCCGCAGGAATTGTACGACATGCGTACGATCTAGGAGTAAATTTTTTCGATAGTTCTGCTGCCTACGGCACCCAGCCGGCTTTAGGACAGGGTTTAGTTGGTATCGGTCGCGATTCATATATCCTTTCTTCGAAGTTTCCATATAAGGGGGAAGAGAGGAAGATAAAGAAAGCAAAAGAGTTGACCGAAACTCTAGAGTCTGCTCTGAAGCAGTTGAAGACCGACTATATTGATATATATCACCTGCATGCATTGACCCAAGACGACTATGACAATGCGCTTGATGAGTACATGCCGGTACTGGAAAATGCAAAGCAACAAGGGAAACTGCGATTCATCGGAGTAACCGAACAGTTCGGTTCGGATACCTCTCATCGTATGTTGACTAGAGCAGTAACCGACAATCTCTTTGATGTGGTCATGGTGGGATACAACCTGCTGAATCCGTCAGCAGCAAAGACAATACTTCCGCTTACGATGGAAAACAACATCGGGGTTCTATGTATGTTTGCAGTCAGGACCGCGCTGTCAGACAGCGAAAGATTGCTGGCGAACCTTCAAATCATTGACGCAAAGGGACAGGGCGGAGATAATTTCAGCGCCTCAGTCGATATACTCGACTTTCTAAGAGATGAAGAAGGCGATATTATCCCTGCTGCATATCGGTTCTGTCGTCACACCAAAGGTATTGATGTCACCCTCACCGGTACCAGCAGCAAAGACCATCTGCAAGCTAATCTCAAATCGATTCAGGCAGAACCTTTGCAGGAGGAGATAATAGAACGGTTGAATCAACTCTTTGCCAATGTAGATTGTGTGAATGCGGAATAAGAGTTGGAGTTTGCTAAATAGGTACAGGAATAATCAGAGCATGAAGAATACTGCACTGAGGATGACGAGTATCAAAATAACTACATCCGAGTACTGTCACAAATATTATCACAGTAATTGTTTACTCTTTACACTCCTCGTCCAAAGCATAAGGTCCTGTTTATGAGAAACGACGGTGGCGAAAGCAGGTGGGAAATAATGAAAAACACTTGATTTCTATACCTGCTTGGCGAATAATATATGTGAAAGAAAGGCGGTACGCCGTATGAGTGATGAATAAATCGAAAAAATCCTACGAAACTCCAAGAGAAGTATGGAAATCGAAGGTTTTGTCATCGATAGTAAGCTGGAAGACGATGTCCGTAGATTATTAAAGGGTGAAATAGACAAAGACGCCTATTTTGCCTCCATACGCGAAAAAGCGCGTAGTTATGCCTATGAGGTATGAGTACGGTGGCGTAGAATACGAGGGCGATGACTTCTATTGTTACCCCGACACAAATGATTTAAAACCGTTTCAACATACGGGACAATGATAAACTGCAAGAAATAGAACGAGAGTTTACCATCGCCAAGATTGCCTTAATTTCCACCGATCCCCTAAAAGGCGTGTTAAATCTAAAATATTTACAGAAAATCCACAGCTATATTCTTAACGAAGTTTACACATGGGCGGGATGGATAAGAGGCGGTCAATTCTTTTTCAAAGGCGAAACCGAGTTTTGCCGCGCCCCTATGATTTACACCTATGCAGATAATATTTTTGGAAAGCTTAAAGCGGAAAACTGGCTCAGGGGGCTTGACCGCGTCGCGATAATTAAGCGGTTATCCTACTTCATGTCAGAGATTAACACCCTACACCCGTTCCGTGAGGGTAACGGTCGCACACAGCGGATTTTCTTTGCGGAACTAGCACGCCGCGCAAAATACGAGCTGGATTTTAGCAAGGTAGACGCAGACGCCCTTTTAGAAGCGGACATTGCTGCCTACAATAAAGATTTTGACCCATTGATTACCCTGCTTGACACGGAAATGTTAAGCAGGTAAAACCGAATAATCCTCATCAAAAGAAGTTTGGTTTTTATCACATTCGAACTTCTTTTTTATATTGTCTCACAAAGAGTTTGATTATTACGAACACGTAATATATTTCCCGGCGATATTTACCGGTAAAGTAAAAAACTAAACTCCAGAATTAGAAACTCGGAATAAATGCACTGGTAATTATCAGAAAATATAGTATACATTGGTATTCCAGGTAGTCAAATTTTATGCATCTTTTTGTAGCTTAAAATTTGGTTGTGTTGTATACTATTAGGTGAACCTATTACGTTTTTGTGTTAATGATTCATATACTGGATAGTTTGATTTAGAGTAGTCTCTTCTGACAATATCCGAGTATCGGTATTTTTTTGCTTGCATATACCCGAAAGGTGAGACATTTATGCGTTTAAAGAGTTGTTTGGTTGTTTTCCTATTCGTAATTTGCTACATGTTATCGGCTTGTTCATTATTTCCCGACGAAGAGCGGACCGTACCCCCTCCCATTGTCGAACCGGAGGGGTTTGAGTATGTCACCGAAGAGGTGACTCTCGGTACTATTGCAACCAGAGTACAGAAGAACGGTAGTTTCACTTCAATGATCCAACATAATCTAACCTTCGAAAAGCGGGGAGGATATATCAAAGAGATTAACATAGAGTTGAGAAAGATGGTCAAGGCGGGAGATATACTTGCTGCGTTTGATACAGTTGATCTGGAAAAACAGGTTGCCGAACAGACGTTAACCGTTCAGGCTGCTCAGATAGATTATGATAATGCAGTCAGACAGGTGCAGGCTGCTCAGGAGAACTACGATAGAGTTCTGGCACTAGCTAAGATAGACACAGATAATGCTAAAGCGGAGATTAAAGCTAAACGCAAGCAGTACGAAGAGGAAGAAATCACAAAATCAGAGTTAAATACAGCTGAAGCCGACTATAAGCATAAGATAGCCTCCATCGAAAGCTCTGTGACTTCTGCGAGAATCGCAGCAGAAAATCGGGCTGATGATAAGGCGATGGTATCTTTACGACAGGCTGAGATGAAACTGCAAAACCTCAGAGAAGAGTTCGATAAATCGGTAATACGTTCACCCATCGATGGTATTATTACCTTTGTGGAAGACCTCAAGATTGGTAGCTTTATTGAAGCAAGAAAAACAGTATGTACCGTTGTCGACGATTCACAGCTAGTACTGTTAGTCACCGACCCGCTTAACTCCGATACATTCTATACCGAGTTTGCAGTAGGAACGGTAGTCGATGTCAAGATGATGCGTGATGACTATACCGGCACCGTCATCTTCACTCCTGTAGATGCCCCTATAAACAATGTCCTCTCAGACTATCAATACATATTGGTCGAGGTTGATGATCTTCCGTATGATAGGATAACCATCGGAACCAGTGCCGCTGTATCTATAAATACTCAGGTTAGAGAAAACGTAATTACCGTTTCATCCAACGCAGTCCAGCGATACGGAACCTATGCGTATGTAAGGGTGTATCAGGATGGTGTAAGTTTAGAACGACCGGTGGAAATAGGACTGGTTACTGCTGCACGAATTGAGATAGTGGACGGACTTGAAGTTGGTGAGTTTGTCATTATACGATAACGGTTCTCGAAAGGATTAGGCGTGTTTGCAGTAGCTATACGAAAAATGAGTAAGAACATCTGGATGACCTCCTGCCTTTTGTTAGGATGTCTTTTGTCTGTTGCGCTCATTTCCAGCCTATATACCTACTGCGATTCTATACTAAACCGAATGATAACCAAGAATTTTGAGATGCGTCAAATAGAAGAGAATGTACATCCTCTCTTCTATTCGGTGCAATATAGATATATGTCGGGAGCAAACGAACTCAATGCCGACATCTATGAACAGCTTAGCTGGCAGGAACAGGAATATTTTTCCGCATTGGATCTGCCATATATGTTACGCAGAGAATCATTTAAGTTTACCGATATCTTCATCCGTCAGTTAGCACTCGACAATTCCGGCGGACATAGCGAAAAAACAACTCGGTTTACTCTCTCTGCGTTGTATGACATTAACGAACACATCGAGATTACTCACGGTCGCAGACCTCAACCGTCCAAGAGAGAGTATGAGGTCATGGTCACACCGATGACCATGTTCGCATTGAACCTATCTCTTAACTCTCGTTATGAAATTGCAGCTGTACAGGACCTTAATGGTAATCCCATAGTGATACGTATTGTCGGGGTCTTTGAGCCGAACGACCCGTACGATCTGTTTTGGTTTGGCACCGACTATAACTCAATCCATCTCGATCCCGATGTATATGATAATTCACTCTATCTCGAACTTGCGGGTTCGGATAGCAGAGTGCTCTCCAGTAACTGCATCTACTACTGGAACTATGCACTGGACTATCATGTGCTGTCACCCGATATGATAAACGGTATGATGGATACCGTATGGGAACAGACCTCATATATACGTACCCCAATGACCGTCACCCTCTCAAATATGGATATACTGGAAACATTTGTGGTACAACGGCAGCAGATATATATCTTTCTTTTGGTACTGCTGATTCCCATTGTTGCATTGCTGGCCTTCTTTATCGTGATGATTTCCGGTTTAGTGTTCGAGTACGATCGAAACGAACGAACACTCATGCAGAGCCGGGGCGCTATGAAGTCACAGGTATTCGCTATCTATGTATATCAATCTATCATAATCAGTGTAGTATCTGGTGGTATCGGGATACCGCTTTCCGTATTGTTCTGCAGATTGATTGGGTCTGCTAACGGATTCCTTGAGTTTGTCAGTCGAACCTCTCTTAAGATTATGTTGTCGCGTTGGTCGATTATCTATGCTGCTGTGGGTATCGTGGTCTTTCTGATGTCAATGCTGCTACCCCTATCGGTAGCCCGAGAGGATTCGATAGTGGCCGGCAAACGGAAAAACTCCCGATCCTCCAAGACCTTTTTCGACCGCTACTTCATCGATGTGATATTGCTGGTGTTATCCGGTGTCGGACTATATACCTACAGCAACATCTCGGAGATTATGACCGAAGCGGGTATCTCCGCAGAGGACACACCCATCAACCCCTTCCTCTTCATCATATCGTCATTCTTCATCTTTGGATGTTGTCTGCTCTTTGCGCGAGTCTATCCGAAAATCATCGAACTCATATTCCGTATCGGACAGAAATCCTGGTCCCCGGTCATATACTCATCACTCATCAATACCTCGAGAATCAGAAGTCGTGGACGGTTTCTCATGGTCTTTTTAGTCGCGACCGTATCGATGGGTATCTTTGGTTCTGCCGCAGCCAGAACCATAAACCGCAACTATGAAGATCGCATATACTACGGTATCGGTGCGGATGTACGACTAAGGGAAAAATGGGAAAGTGTCGATCCTGACCCACAGTTTACTCCGGAAGGGGCTCCCATCAGCAAGGAGGAAAAGGACCTCATATTCTTGGGAGAACCATCCTACGAGAAGTATCTAAATATGGAAGGGATACGCAGTTGTACTAAGGTTTACTCCAACTCTCGAGCACAGTTGCGCAGAAGCGGGAAACTGCACCCCAACCTCAATGTTATGTGTATAGTACCGCATGAATTTACCGATGTTGCCTGGTACCGAAGCGATATATATCCCTACAGCGTCAACTATATGATGAATGCTATGACCATCAACCCTCATATGATTTTAGTATCGGAGAATTTCATGGAAAAGCTTAACATGAAGCAGGGTGAAACGGTCGGTATGAGGTGGGATAACAACACTGAAGTAATTGATTGCATCATATATGATTCTTTCAAATATTTCCCTTCCTACGATCCCAAAGGCACAGAGGAAGATGAAGAACCTCCATATCTCATAATCATGAACTATCAACTGGTAGAGCATATGTATCGGATCGAGCCATACGAAGTATGGTTATCGCTTGAGGATGGATACTCCTCTGCCGATATCTATCGGCAGTTGGTGGAGGATGAGATTACCCTGATAACGTTTGAGAGTTCCTCTTCAGATGTTGTAGATATGAAGAACAACCCGTCGATTCAAGGTATGAACGGCATTCTGACTCTGTCGTTCTTGGTGACCATAATCATCACCGTTTCCGGCTTTATGATCTATTGGGTATTCGATCTCAAGAACCGACAGCTGCAGATGGGTATTATCCGTTCGATGGGTATGTCTACCTTTGAGGTAATTTCAATTCTGCTGTGGGAGCAGGCATTCATGTCCTTTGTCCCCATGTTTGCAGGTATGGCGATTGGGGGAATATCCTCCGATATCTTTGTGCCAATGTTCGAGTTCGGGGTAACCGCTTCCGAAGCGGTTCCACCCTATCGTGTGTTCATCTATCTGTCGGACTATCTACGAATCGGAGTCATCGTGACCTCGGCAATTCTCGTTTCGATGATCATCATCGGGGTCATGATCTCGAGAATCAAGATAAGCCAGACACTAAAGTTAGGGGAGGATTAGGTTATGTTAATCAGAACCGAAAACTTAGTCAAAAAGTATGATTCTCATGCCGGTGAGGTGATAGCGGTCAATCGGGTATCTCTAGAGGTTGAACCCAAGAAACTGACCATCTTACGCGGTAAGAGTGGCTCGGGTAAAACCACCTTAATCAATCTGCTTGGCACACTCGATTACCCCAACGAAGGTAAGATATGGTTTGAAAACCGAGAAATTACTACTCTCTCGAACAAAGAAAGAGATATATTACGGCGCACTAAGATGGGGTTTGTTTTCCAGTCGGTGGCACTATTCAACGAGATGACTGCTTACGAAAACGTCGAGTTCGAGATGAGAATTTCAGGGATAAAGGGAAAAGATTGTGAACAGCGAGTACTCGACTGTCTCGATATGGTAGGTCTTGGTGAGCGTGCCAAACATATGCCACAGGAACTTTCGGGCGGAGAGCAACAACGTGTAGCCATCGCGCGCTCTATTTCACACAGCCCTTCGGTTATCTTTGCAGACGAACCGACCGCACAGTTAGATTCACAGATGTCTATACAGATAGTGGAGATATTTCTCGAGATGATACGGAAGGAAGGCATAACCGTAGTTATGACTACACATGATCCCGACATCATCGACTATGCTCACTGTGTATATACCCTGAATGATGGGGAGGTCACCGATGAGCCAGACTAGTAACGAAACACAAAACATGATTGTCTGCAACAACCTGGTGAAGATTTTCAAGACTAGCGATATTGAAGTAGTGGCCTTGCAGGGATTAGATCTGATCGTACAACAGGGTGAGATGATGGCCATCATTGGCAGTTCCGGTTCGGGAAAATCTACCCTACTTAATATTTTAGGAGGACTAGATATTCCCTCGGCAGGTCAGGTAATGGTTAACGGACTGGATCTGACCAACCTTACAAAGGCACAGTTATGCAGATACAAGAGCAGTTCGGTGGGGTTTGTCTGGCAGAACACTGCACGCAACTCTATTCCCTACCTCAGCGCATTAGAGAATCTAGAACTACCTATGATACTCAACGGTAGTAAAGATACCGATTATGCTAAAAGTATACTGGACTATGTCGGGCTTGCGGACAAGATGCATCGTCGAACAGTAGAACTCTCAGGGGGTGAACAACAGAGGGTTGCAATCGGTATTGCACTAGCCAACAAACCACCCCTGATACTTGCTGATGAACCGACCGGTGCGGTCGACAGCAAGACTACTGAAGATATATTATCTCTGCTCAAGCGTGTCTCTACCGAGATGGGTATAACCATTGTACTTGTCACCCACGATCGACAGGTTTCGTCGTTTGTGGACCGGGTTGCGGCTATACGGGATGGTCGCACTAGTAGTGAGTTTATCCGGATACGCAGAGATAGTGCAGGGTTGTCATCAGAAAGTGCTGATTCAGAGGATAATCCCAATCCCGACGATAATACTCATGAAGAGTATGCAGTAATAGACCGGGTCGGCAGATTGCAGATTCCGGCAGCCCACCTCAAGGAATTGGGGATACAGGGGCGAGGACGTGTAAAGGTCGCACTAGAAGATGGACAGATAGTAATCCGCTCATAAGAAATGAGCGGATTATTCAGTTTATTATCTTCAGTTGTTCTAGCGAGATATATAACACGTTGAGATTTGTGTAATCTATATAACTCAACTACCTTATTACTGTATCATTATTACTCTAATCTTCGGGTTCATAGTTCATCTCATTGATTTTATCTTTGAATAGTCGGTAATGTCTTTTGAATCTATCAATAAAAGACTTTTGAGATAATACCGTGTCGTAGATCATGTTCATCATATTATATGCCATCTGGTCTTGTGGACCAGATGGGCTAAGGCTCACACCCTGCATTTCTTTCACATTTTGCTTTAGAAAGAGACTCAAGTCGGATAGTGTTGCGGTTGGGTCATGCGTTATCCATCTGGCATAATACCGTTCACTTCCCCACCCAAACTGAATCTCTGCTACATCTTTCATGTCTATCGACGAAATAACATAGATATGTACTCTTCGACAATCACATGCTTTATCATTACAATATGCTTCTACCAACCAGTATGTGGCAGGAGGAACATTATACGAGTTTTTCCCGAGAACAGTTATTTCTTTAAATTCCTCTGATGCCAGCTCCGGGAGTATTTGGTGTAGTATTTGATATGACATTATCGTCTCTTTCGTATGGTGTTTTATTTCAATGCATAAATCGGTCTGTTTTGATATATAGTTCGCATCGAAGTTTTTTTCTTGCGATCTAGTTCTATTTTTCCAGCAGCTAAGTGGGATTATTTGACACAAAAAGACTACGAGCAGTAGCCGTTATACGGCTCTATCGTTCATACCACTGTGCTTGTGAATGCCACATAGCGGCATATACCCCATCGTGTTCCAGCAGTTCTTCATGCGATCCGCTGTCAACGATACTGCCGTTTTGCATCACTAAAATTCTGTCAGCTAATCTGGCAGAACCAAGACGATGGGTAACGATTAAAGCAGCTTTACCCTCTGCCAACTGTTGAAACTTGGTAAATATCTCGCGCTCTTCTATCGGATCTATAGCGGAGGTCGGTTCATCGAGTACGATAAAGTCATTAGTGCGATATAATCCCCGAGCGATGGCAACTCTCTGCCATTCTCCCCCCGATAGATCCACCCCATCAAACTCAGGTGACAATACAGTATCGTACGATATATCAAACTCGGCATCTGCCTGTTCTAATGACTGTTCAACCCGTCTCATATCCGGCTCACTAGTTGTATCACTGATGGAAACATTATCAGTTAGTGTCATCTTGAACCGTCCGTAGTTTTGAAACACCCCCGAACTATTCATATATAGTATTTCGGGGTTTGTTGTCTTAGTGTCCAAACCTCCTATAGTCACCTTGCCAGACGCCGGACGATATATCCCGGTAAGCAGACGTACCAATGTACTCTTTCCGGCTCCATTCTCCCCTACAATCGCTACCGTTTCCTCCGGTGATATTGTAAGAGACAGGTCTTCTATCGCATTCTTATCACTGTTCGGATAGGCAAAGAAAATATGTTCGACAACTATCCCAGCTGTCCTGTCATAGATTCCGTCGGTTCCTTTAACACTCGGTATATCGAACACTTTAATGTAATTCATGACCTTTGAGGAGTTTTGACTCATATTTCCCATATGCATACCGACAATCTCCTGCATTAGCGCAAACACCAAGTTCAATGAAGAGAATACCGCTGCAAACGCTCCGACTGTTATCTCACCATTGAGGGTTGCCACAAACAACAGATATGAAGCTATACCCATGCCGATGAATGAACTCAGATTAAGTAGCAATTGCAAGACCGATGTCTCTCGTCCTACCGACCATTCCTTGGTTCTCAACAGTTCTAAGGTATCTTTATAGAGATTATTGAAGTATCCGAATGCTCCTAGCATTCGAGTCTCCTTGAAATACTCAATCGATGTTAACGCTGTACGATAGTAATCGTTCTCGCGTCTTAGGGGTGCACTTTCTTCTTCGAGCGCTGTGAACTTCTTAACTCGGGTGATATGAGAGAGTATAGCGGGGATGAACGCCAACAGCAGAATAACTAGCAGAATGGGTTTTAGTGTAAAGAGATATACTCCTATCGAGGCGAAATATACACCATAAAGTGATATAAGTACATAGATTATTCCATAGAATATCCCAACTTCCTTAGCTCCCGCTGTGGCTTTATTCAGATCATCGAGAAACTCGGTATCTTCAAAGAGTACTGCATCAACATCAGAGAGTTTTTTATGAAGCCTAGAAGATAACTTTACCTCTGAAGCAGGTGAGAGAACCACATTCATATAGTAGTTGTGAAGTCCATTCAGGACCTGTTCCAACAGCATAATGAAAGCCAAAACTAGAAGTGGCAGTAAGCAATCAACAAATGTGCTTAATCCTTTTGCTGCGAGCGTAATCGCATCAAACAGCTTATTGGTAGCTACTATCTGTAAAGAGAAGCTAAGAGCATGAATAATCCCAAAGAAGATGTTAAGTATCGTCAAGAATGGAGTTGCCTTAAATGCTATTGCTGCACCTTTCAGCAGTGTTCTGTTCTGTTTTTGTCTCATCATATATACCACCCCTGTTGAGATTCATACATACGGTGGTAAAATCCCCGGTGTTCCATCAACTGCTCATGGGTACCCTTCTCAATAACCCTACCTTCATCAATGACTAGTATCTCATCTGCCAGTTTGGTTGAAGCGAGTCGATGGCTGATGAATATGGTCGTTTTGTCTCTCATCAAGATCTCAAATTCACTGTAAATCCGACTCTCGCTAATAGGATCAAGTGATGCGGTGGGTTCGTCTAGTATCTTTACAGGCGCATCGCTCATGAACGAGCGGGCAAACGCGACCCTCTGCCATTCTCCTCCGGAAATATCCGGTCCTGCTTCGAGTATCCTTCCGAGTGGTGTATCGATACCGTTTTCCAGCGAGGATAGTGTTTCCGCAAGACCTGCCTTTTCGGCTGCATTCTTCACCTTTCGATAATCTCCTGTACCCGACAGGTCACCTAAAAGAATATTGGCTTTTAGCGGAATATAGTATTTAGCAAAATCCTGATAGACTACAGAAAAAGTTGCCTTTAGTGTATCGGATGAGTATTGCCTTAGTTCTCGGTCGTTTATGAGTATTTCACCGTCGTAGTCGGTATATAGTCCGGTCAAGAGTTTGGTAATGGTGGTTTTCCCTGCCCCGTTGGCTCCGACCAAAGAGTAGTGTTTGCCGGCTTCTAGCCGGAATGAGATACCGTCGAGAATGTAATCATTAGAGTTCGGGTAGTTGAATCTGACCTCTCTGAATTCCAGCGAATTTAGACTTAACGGAAGTGTACAGCTATCATACTCAGGATTATCGGTGCGACTGAGTGAAAGGAATTCGGTCAACTCCTTCATAAACTCTGATACACCCGAGATGTTTTCGAGAGAATCTGCTAACTGCCATCCTATCCCTGTGACCACACTAAAAACGGAACCTACAAGCCCGATGAACATACCCGAAGTAAGTCTGCCGGTTACCACCGGGTTTATGAGCATTAAGGCTATGAACAGCGTGACAATTGCGAGTACCATACTACCACTTTTGCTTATGACAAACATCTTTGCTTGTACCTTAGCTTTGAGTTTTCTAGCAGTCTCAAACTGCTGCTCATATCGATGGTCAACCATATTGGTGTAGGAATAAATGACGCGTTCATTAACCGTATCCCGTTCGGTCAACAGCTGCTTGAAGTAATCAGCACGACGTGAGTATCGTTCGGCTTCTCGCCCTGCCTGATAGTTTTTCTTACCTGCGGAGAGAGCAAGAAATAGCATAGGAGTTGAAAACACTACTATGACCAGAGCTGCCCACCATACCTGTACCGCAATCACTGTCAGAATCGAAGCAATACTGAATACCATACGCATTAAAGACAGATATCCGTCTATACCCTTACTTAAAGAGGTTATCGGATCTCGTTCAATGTGAGATAAAAGCTCCTGTGTTTGATTGTCTTCGATGTGTTTGTAATCGAGGGAAGCATGCATCTCCACGAGCATTGGCATAAACTGTCCAGTAAGAAGTAGCTTGATTCGTAAAGACAGAAGTTTTGTAATGGGTTCTATCGAGAAATATATGGCAAGCACAATCAATACCAATGTTAGTGCTGAATATATCTGAGCAAACTCGGCGTTTCCACCAAGTATATCGGTAGCCGTATTGACAAAATATGCAGTGGTCAGAGCGGTAGCAATTGTCGGTATCAATGAATTAATGACCGATAGCGTTATCTGTAACACCATGCTGACAGGTGCTGCATGAAACGCCATATCTATTACTTCAAACCCCCTATACTGTCGGTTGGTCAAATGCATCTGTTTCTCTTTTCAATTATCCTAGTATTATCGTTCAGACTATATCCTTTAGTATCTTTGTGATGTAACGCACTTCTCACATATATGATATACTAAGTCAGAAGGAAATCATACTAAACGGAGGAAAAAAATGGATAAAAACATACTGAAAGAAAACTTTGAAAACCACGGGTTTATTACAACATTTCTCGAGACTGGACAAGAGGTGGTGGAATACCTCAAGGAGAGTGTTAACAACACGGTTGTGGGTATCGGCGGCAGTGTGACTGCAACCGATCTTGACCTATATACGGTGTTGAGAGATACCAATACCGTCATCTGGCATTACGTGTCTAATGGTATGGATACCCGTAAAGCATCTAGTCACTCCACCGTATATATACTCTCGGCGAACGGTGTCAGTCAAACCGGTGAGTTGGTGAATATTGATGGTAGCGGAAATCGTTTGGCCTACAGCACCTTCGGTCCCGAACGAGTCATATATATCGTCGGTCGCAATAAGATAGTACCAACACTTGAGGAGGCTATCTGGCGTGCAAAGAATATAGCCTCACCGCTCAATGCTAGAAGACTAAACAGAAACACTCCCTGTGCCGTCAACGCTGATCGTTGTTATGACTGCAACAGTGAGGAGAGAATCTGTCACGCTACCTTGATTGTGGAACGCCCGACGGTTGAAAACACCGAGATAATCTTTGTGAATCAAGACCTTGGATATTAGACGATAACATTATAGAAAGATAAAGAGGTGGGATATATAAATCAGAATGAACTATCGGAAATAGTTTATGGTACCAGCAACCCCGCAAAACTCGAATTTATGCGACGTCTGTTCGATTCATTCGGAGGTAATCTCGGCATTTCTATTGTCGGTCTGACCGATATTAGCTGTGATATTCCAGTACCTGATGAAACCGGTAACGATCCGCTTAGGAATGCTCGGATTAAGGCTCTCTCATACTACAGAGTATTGAAGCGCCTAGTCTTTTCATGTGATACTGGTTTATATATTGACGATTTGGATGATGATAAACAGCCGGGTGTTCATGTGCGTTTGGTAGACGGAAAGCGGTTGTCTGATGACGAGATGATCACATACTACTCGGGTCTTGCCGCAGCTGCAGGAGGAAAGGTAACGGCACGGTATATCAATGCAATCTGCCTTGTAATCAACGAACATGAGATGCATGAGCAGATGTCACTCGGAATTTCCCCTGAGCCATTCTATATCGTTGAGACACCCCACTCAAGACGTAAAGAAGGATTTCCACTCGACAGTCTGTCGGTCAGTATTGCAGACAATCGATACTTCTATGACCTGGAGAAATATACCGAAGATATTGGATACTCTGTGGGATTTGTACGTTTTTTTGCTAAGGTGAAGCTTTCTTTTGAATTGGAGATAGTGAAGTACGAGCCAAAACACAGGGGGTCAATTCTTAGACTCTTCCATGATACGGTACATTCTGTGAACAGCAAAGACTACACCCAAGCTCAGCTGAACGCCTGGGCACCAGATGATATCAACGAATCGCTTGTTGAACGATGGCTTGAGCGGAATGACCTCTTTTTAGTGGCAGTACAAAGAGAAAAAATAGTCGGGTTCGGTGCGGCAAACCTATTCGGTTACTTTGACTTGCTGTATGTACATAAGGATTATCTCCGGATAGGTATTGCTACTGCAATCGCAAATCATATTGAGAAATATATGTATGATATACAGATAACAACAGTAACCGCTAGTGCATCTTTGACTTCAAAACCTTTTTTCGAACAACGGGGATATACTGTAATTGGGAAACAAAAGAAAGAGTTTAATGGATGTAGTTTTATTAACTTCAACATGATAAAAGATCTGTCGGATGATTACGATAGATCAGTTGGTAAACAGTAACATAACCTATATTATTACATGTCAAATGGTACG
>WRIP01000005.1 GCA_009782665.1 Oscillospiraceae bacterium | reverse complement strand
ACTAGCAGTGGAAATCATGGAACGAGGAAAGGTCCCTTTCTACTGCTGTGCCTGGTCAAATATCTCCTCCAACCGGAATGCGATTAGGAGCGGGTTCCGCTTTACCTGGGCCGAA
Organism: Oscillospiraceae bacterium; assembly: GCA_009782665.1. GTDB lineage: Bacteria > Bacillota > Clostridia > Oscillospirales > Ruminococcaceae > WRIP01. Next base: position 21,879 of record WRIP01000005.1, on the reverse strand, counting down.
CTTACCGCTATTTCAAAGGAAAAGGTGTTACGATTTAGTTCACCGCTAATATGAATAGATAACTTAGCATGAGTTACACAGAAAACATTTTAGTGTAAAAGGATGGATTATGATATCACTCAGCCATATCTGTAAAGAATACCGAGTAGCTACACGCTCAGAAGGTATGAAGGCTGCGCTTAAATCCTTCTTTAAGCGTGAGTATATATCTGTCGAAGCATTGAAGGATATCTCTTTTGACATCAAGAGAGGTGAAATCGTCGGATATATCGGACCAAATGGAGCAGGAAAGTCGACTACAGTAAAAATCCTCTGTGGTGTGCTGGTGCCGACTTCCGGCAACTGTAGTGTACTCGGTTTAGTTCCGTGGGAAAACCGACTGAAACATGTGTCCCACATCGGGGTCGTATTTGGTCAACGTTCACAATTGCTATGGGATATTCCGGTTATCGACTCCTTCAGTTTGCTTAAGGATATCTACCGAGTGGATGAACTGTCTTACAAAGAGAACCTCGAAGAACTCTCATATGTATTTGGCTTGGAAGAGTATCTATCGATTCCGGTACGTCAGCTCAGTCTGGGTCAGCGTATGAGATGTGAGATAGCTGCCTCAATGCTGCATAATCCTCAGATTCTGTTTCTGGATGAGCCGACCATAGGTCTAGATGCAGTATCCCAAATTGCAGTAAGAAACTATATTCGGCGGATAAACAAGGAGAAAGACGTCACTGTCCTGCTCACCACCCATGACATGGGTGATGTCGAGGCATTGGCAGAAAGAGTAATGCTCATCGGAAAGGGGCAGATACTCTATGACGGCAGTTTTTCATCGATGAAGAGCAGGTATGATACCGTCAATCTCATCACGATTGAATATGACCCGACGATGCATCTTAAACAGCCGGAACACACTGCCTTAGTATCAAATGAGAACGGTAGGGCGATACTGTCGGTCGATACCTCAAAAACTGCAGCGTCATCGGTCATAGGACAGCTCTCTTCAAGTCTTTGGGTAAAGGATATTTCGGTACAATCAAGACCAATTGAAGAGATAATTGCCGAGATATATGAGGAGTATGAAATATGAAAAAATACCTTTCATTGCTGAAGGTACGTTTTCTTAACAATCTCCAGTATAGGGCAGCTGCTATCGGAGGACTTGTTACCCAGTTCTTCTGGGGAATTATGTTGGTGTATATCTTTCGGGCGTTCTATGGCAATTCCTCAGTATCGGACGGGATGAGCTTCCAGGAGTTAGTGACCTTTGTTTGGCTTCAACAGGGTTTTCTGTCTTTTATTTTTCTATATGACTGGGATTATGAACTGCTCGAGATGATAACGACCGGCGGAATCTGTTATGAGTTGATCCGACCGGTTAATCTCTATAGCGTCTGGTATGTCAAACTGTTGTCCAAACGCGTGGCAAGAGGGTTGCTGTGTTTTGCACCGGTTATTCTGTTAGGATTTCTAATGCCGGAGCCATATACGATGTCATTACCATATGATGCAGTAGCACTTCTTTTGTTTGTCGTCACATTGTTACTTAGTCTCTTATTGATAGTTGCCATCTCGATGCTCATATTCATTTCCATATTCGTTACCCTTTCTCCAGTTGGATCAATCAGTATATTTGCCACTATTGGAGAGTTCTTTGCGGGAATGACCATCCCTATACCATTTATGCCCATATGGTTGCAGAAGGTCTGCATGTTTCTGCCGTTCAGATATACTGCAGATCTGCCGCTTAGAGTCTACTCCGGAAATATACGAGCAGGAGACGCTGTTGTTGGCATAGCAATCCAGACGGTTTGGATTGTGGGATTGGTGATACTCGGTAACCTTTGCATGAAGAGAGTTACAAGGCTGTCTATGGTACAGGGAGGGTAGAGCATGAAACTGTACATGAAATATGTCTTCCTGTTACTAAAATCCCAGATGCAGTATATGAGTTCTTTCATTATGATGGTAATATCACAGTTCTTTACGCCCTTTGCGTTGTTGGCAGGAATATATTTCTTGTTTGAGCGATTCGGTAGTATCGGGGGATACTCCATGTTTGAAGTATTTCTGTGCTACTCGATTATCGGGATGTGTTTTTCCATTGCGACCTGCTTTGCCAGAGGTTTTGATGTCTTCGCTAACATGATTAGAACCGGTTCTTTCGACCGGATTTTGGTTCGACCTAGAAGTACCGTTCTACAGATACTTGGTGGAAACCTCGATCTTAAACGGGTGGGGCATTTTATACATTCAATACTTCTGCTGGTTATTGCGATTATGCAGGCTCCAATAGATTGGAGCATAACCAAGGGAATAGTACTGTTCAACATGATAGTTAGCGGAACCCTTATCTTCTCGGCGGTATATCTACTACAAGCCACTGCGGCTTTCTGGACCACTGAGGCACTAGAGGTAGCAAATATCTTTACCCACGGCATAAAGGAGCATGCGAGTTATCCACTGGATATATTTCCGAAGTGGATAACGGTATTCTTTACCTTTATCATCCCGTTTGGAACGGTAAACTATCTTCCACTAGAGTTCATTCTCGATAGAACTGAAGGAAGTCCCCTCATATATCTACTAATTCCATTTGCAGGTGGACTATTTATCCTGCCCTGCCTTATGTTTTGGCAGTTCGGGATAAAAAAGTACACCTCAACCGGATCCTGATTCATCTACAGCTATCGGTCGATGTAATGATAACAGGAACACATTGAAGTATATATGTAGTCGCTATATGAAAAGTAAATCAATGTAAGTCAAGATGATTATGAAAGAACTGGTGGCTTTATTTACTACCCTATTATGTATCTTCCTACTGGATGGGCCGACATCGGAGAGTAATAACTGAAAAGAACAGAATGTACCTATGCTTTTCGAATGAAGAATCCTAATAGACAAAACACAAAGAACCCCAACACGTCCATCGCTACGATGGTGGAACCAACCGGGGTTCCTGCTATTATCGATATGAGTATACCCAGTATCGTCGAGATTATTGAGAATATAACCGCACAGACGGTCACAGCCTTAAAGCTTTTGAACAATCTCATAGCAGAGACAACCGGAAACACGACAAGCGCCGATATCAAAAGGGTGCCTACCAGGTTCATTGCAAGTACAATGACTAGTGCAATCACAATCGAGATGATGAGGTTATATACCTTTACGTTAACCCCAGTTGCAACCGCAAAGTCCTCATCAAAGGTTATAGCAAACACCTTATTATAGAATACAAGAAAAACCGCAATCACCAGTATCGAAAACCCTATTGAGATATATACCTCTATCTGACTCAGAGTCAGTATCTTAGTTGAACCAAACAGTGTTGTACAGACATCTCCAGCTAGATTTGAATTCTTAGCAAATCGGTTCATGATGAGATATCCTGTGGCTAGTGTACCAACCGAAATCATAGCTATAGCAGCATCTCCTTGAATCTTGGTACCCGACCCTAAACTGAGTAGTAGCACTGCACAGATTATCGTTACCGGAAGCATCAACAGAATGCTATTGGTGAGCTTTAATACCGACGCTATCGCCATGACCCCGAACGCCACATGCGAAAGCCCGTCACCGATAAATGAAAATCGCTTGAGCACCAGTGTCACACCCAAGAGAGAAGCAGAAAGTGCAACAAGTACCCCGACAATCAAGGCATATCTCACAAAAGGATACTCGAAGTATATTTTCAACTGTTCAATTATCAAAATCCTTTTCCTCCCGGAGATAGATTTGCTGCGACATTACTGGAGAGAAAATCCTTTGTACTGCCAAAGTATACAGCTTCTGGTCCGATGACATACAGGATATGAGAGGCATACTGTACTGCCATATTGATATCATGGGATATCATGATTATGGTGGTACCCTCTTTATTTAGCTCTGCCACAATATCATAGGTATCGGCAGTTGTTTTCATGTCTAATCCGCTGACCGGTTCATCCAACAATAGGATTTTTTGGGTTGCACAGAGTGCTCGTGCTAATAAGGCACGTTGTTGTTGTCCTCCCGAGAGTTCGGCAAAACGATGGCTAGCGATACCGGAGATACTGAGTTTCACCATACTCGTCTCAGCCAGCTGTCGGTCAGCTTTGGTGTAGAAAGGTCGTAGACCCGAGTGGTTAAGACAACCTGAAAGAACCACCTCTTTTACGGTTGCAGGAAAGTCTTGCTGTGCAGAAATCTGTTGTGGAAGATAACCGAAGTCTTTGGTCGTTATGTCCGGCCCTAATTCTATATGTCCCGACATAGCGGTTTTCAACCCCAAAATTGTCTTCATCAAGGTGGTTTTACCCGATCCGTTCTCACCGACGATACAGAGGTAATCACCAGCTGTAACACGAAAGCTGAGGTTGTTGATGACCACCCTACCTTCATAACCGAGCACTAGATTTTCACATGATAGTTGGAACATTCTTTACGTCATTCTTTCAAGGATTATTCATAGAACTGAAGGTCTAGGTCGGGATCGTAGGAAGATGACTCTAGCCGCTGAGGTATCTGAGCGGTAACTTCTAGCACCGGCTCTCTGAGGAAGAGGGTCGGGTCTGCTATAACGGTGTATCCGCAGCCGGGTGATGGATTCCATTCATACGGCATCGCCTTCGGATATGCCAATGCCGACAGGATATTCCCAATTACCGAGGCGTGGGTTACAATCGCTGCAGTATGCACATTGGAGGTCATCATAGTCTCAACAATAGCAGCAAACGCGTTGATACAACGATTGATGAAATCACCTGATGATTCAGAGTCGTCCGGTGCAGCTGAGCTGTCGCCGGCAATGAAACGTGAAAAGCGGTCATCCCCGGTTTCATGCATACTCCTACCCTCAAATGTACCAAAAGACATCTCTTGCAGATCCTCTATCTCGATTATCTCCCTGTTACCATAGATGATTCTGGCAGTTTGGAATGCTCTGAGCAGCGGACTGGAAAACACCCATTCCGCTTGTGGATATGAGTAGTCTTCGGTAAGGGTTTTAAGATCGGCAATACCCTCATCATTGAGAGGGATATCGGTCGAACCATAGAATATCCCCAAACGATTTGCATCGGTCATTCCGTGACGAATCATATGTATTTTAAAGGTTCTCACACACTACTCCTTATGCAAAAAAATATACGGTCGATTGATGTTTTCCTTCTATCTGTTACTGCGTGCAGCATATCTTCACTAGCTTCCTGTTATATGTTTTCGTTACCGATTTGAAGTCGACACAATATATTTTGAAATATGCGAAATTAGCGAAAAACTAACTTTACAAAACCCGATGATAATTGTAGAATAATTCTACAATTACACAGTTCGCCGATATGAGAGGGGATATTTGGGTTGCAGAACGCAGAAGAAACAGGATTCAGTAGGATATTGACACTACTGAGAAAAGAGAGTGGATTGTCTCAAAAAGAGGCGGCACAGCAACTAGGGGTATCCCAGGCACTACTCTCGCACTATGAACACGGTACCCGTGAATGCCGACTACCTTTTTTAGTCAAGGTAGCCTCATTTTATGGAGTATCCTGCGATTTTTTGCTCGGTGTCTCACCCGAACGAACCGGTTCGACCCTCTATGTCGAGAATATACCCGAAAACGAGAATATCACCGATTCTAAGTACAAGGGGAGTGTACTTCCTGCACTCAACAAACGCCTGATTATAAACTCACTCAACATAATCTTTGAACTTCTACAGCTATTCGAGGATAAATCTCTCACCACCGAAGTATCTCACTATCTGATGATAACGGTGTATAAGGTGTTTCGGATAATTTTCTCAGCGAACCCAACCAACTCGCAGCAGGTGTTTTCGGTACCGGAAATGGTCTATATGCGTTACAGCGATGCTGAGATAGCATATATTGAGTCGAGAATTGAAATATTACTCCGCGACAAGAACGATGATAATATTACCAGAAGTATAGATAAACTCAAGATGTCCACCATTCAACTCAGCAGTGATTACCCCCTATATGCAACCTCTTTGATGAATCTAATACAGCTAGCGGAAAAGGTGATAACTCATAAATAGCTGAAGGAATGTTTTACGCTGAAACCTCAGGAGTTCTACCACAACAATTCTTGTACTTCTTACCGCTTCCACAGGGACATGGATCATTCCGACCTATCTTCGCAACTGTATTGCGGATAGGTTTTTTCTTTGGACCGGCACTCAAAGCGGATACAGCGTTTGCCATTCTCAGTCTGGCAAGTGCTTTTTCTCGTTGCTCGGATTCCGAAATTATCTCCACCGTCAACATCAGTTTTGCGGTGTCCTCACGAATCGCTTCGATCATGTCGTCAAACATACTATAGCCTTCAAATCGATACTCAACCACCGGGTTCTTCTGTCCGTAGGATCTTAGATACATCCCCTGCCGGAGTTGATCCATATCATCAATATGATTCATCCACTTTTCGTCAACCACCCTCAACAAAACCATACGTTCAAGATGTCGCATGACATCGGCTCCGAATCTCTCCTCGCGTTCGGCATACCGTAATGCTGCTTTTGAGATAAGCAGCTCTTTAATATCTTCAATAGTCAGTTGCTCCAACTCGCTATCGGTGTAGACTAAATCCTTAGATGTGGTCAACCACCCAATATAGTGGGCACGTAAACCGGGTAGATTCCAGGTAGAACTATCCTCCTCATCGGCTGCAAACAGTGAGACATTACTGACGATAGAGTCGTTAATCATGGTGATGATTCGGTCCTTCATGTTATCGCCCTGAAGCACCATATCTCTTTGGGAATAGATTGTCTCACGCATGCGATTCATGACATCGTCGTAATCGAGTACGTTCTTTCGAATCGAGAAGTTACGTGCTTCTATTTTTTTTTGTGAGCCTTCAATCACTCCGGTTAGCATGCGGTTCTGAATTGGAATGTTTTCTTCGACATTGAGCGTTTCCATAATAGCGGTGAGTCTGTCCCCTCCGAACAGACGCATAAGGTCATCGTCAAGTGAGAGGAAAAATCGCGACATTCCGGGATCTCCCTGGCGTCCCGATCGCCCGCGTAGCTGATTATCGATACGCCGAGATTCATGCCGTTCGGTGCCAATAATGAACAATCCGCCTGCCTCGATGACTTCAGCTGCTAGTGGAGCAACCTCCTGCTTGAAAGCTTCATGCAGTTCACTGAATCGACTTCTCAACCTCAGGATCTCCGGGTTATCTGTATCATATCGGCTGGTTGCGGAATAGATATCGTCATCGGTAGCACCTTCCTTAAGCATAAGGCTTCGTGCCATAAACTCAGGATTACCTCCGAGCATAATATCGGTGCCGCGTCCGGCCATATTAGTCGCGATGGTGACCGAGCCAGGTTTGCCGGCTTGAGCAACTATGACTGCTTCTTTGTCGTGGAATTTAGCATTGAGCACCTCATGCTTTATGCCTCTGCGTGATAGCTGTCTGCTCAGTAACTCTGATTTCTCTATACTCACCGTACCCACCAAAACCGGTTGGTTGCGTGAATGACACTCTATGACCTGTTCAATTACATTCTCGTGTTTTCCTTTTTCGGTTACGAACACCGCATCATCAAAGTCTTTTCTGATCATCGGCATGTTGGTTGGAATCTCTACCACATCCAATCCATAAATCTCGCTGAACTCCTGCTGTTCGGTCAATGCCGTTCCAGTCATACCCGAGAGTTTTTCATACATCCTGAAATAATTCTGAAAGGTGATAGTCGCCAATGTCTTGTTCTCTCTGGCTACCTCCACATGCTCTTTAGCTTCAATGGCTTGATGAAGTCCCTCGTTGTATCTTCTGCCTATCATTAAACGACCGGTAAACTCATCGACAATGATAACCTCACCGTTCTGCACCACGTAATCGACATCTCGCTGCATGACACTTCTGGCCCTTATGGCTTGGTTAATGTGATGAGATAGTGTCATGTGTTCCGAGTCGGCCAGATTGTCTATCTTAAAGTGTGTTTGAGCTTTTAAGATACCCTTTTCGGTCAACGAAGCACTTCGCGCTTTCTCATCGACAATGACATCGTATTCAGCAGCAACCTCATCCATGTCCACCTTGCTGTCGTGTTCGGTGATTCTCATCACCCGGAGGGTTCCGGCAAATCGATCGGCTCGCTCATAGAGATCGGTGGATTTTTCGCCAGGTCCCGAGATAATGAGCGGGGTTCTAGCTTCGTCGATGAGTATCGAATCGACCTCATCCACGATAGCATACCTGTGCGCACGCTGCGACTTGTTGTCAAGACTGAGCACCATGTTATCCCTGAGATAATCAAATCCCAGTTCGTTATTGGTCGCATAGGTGATGTCACAGTTATATTCTTTTTTTCGTTCGATTGAGTTTAGACCGTGTACAATCAAGCCAACCGATAAACCTAAAAAATTATGGACCTTACCCATCCATTCACTATCTCTTCGTGCCAGGTAATCGTTCACCGTAACTATATGTACACCGTTACCACTAAGTGCATTGAGATATGCCGGTAGTGTTGAAACCAACGTCTTACCTTCACCGGTTTTCATTTCAGCAATCTTGCCGGAATGCAACACGATACCTCCCAGTACCTGCACAGGATAGGGGGTCTGAGACAGTACCCGAATAGAGGCTTCTCGACAGACGGCGAATGCGTCTGGGAGGATATCATCAAGCGAAGCTCCCATGCTGAGCTTCTCTCGAAAGACAGCGGTCATACCCTTAAGCTGTTGATCACTCATCGCTCTATATCGGTCCTCTAAAGACAAAACTGAGTTTTTAAGCGGTGTTATACGCCGCAGTTCTCTCGAGCTCGGGGTGCCAAAGATTTTATCTGCTAGAGCCATAAGTCTACCTCATAATTAATCTAGATTCAGTACCCTAATCTTATATCGTTTGTCGCGTTACGTCAAATGATAGGGTGGCTGAGCTTGATTGTAGATTCGTCAATTCTGCGAACCAAAGAATATGTATACGGCTTAAAATGCTTAAGCCAAAAACCATAGGCAGCGGGATTCAAACTCTCGAAATCTACCCCCAGATACTCATATCCTTCCTTATATAGTTGATTCTCACAGTATTCCAGTAGCAAGTCGAACATACCTCGACCTCTGAGTTGTGGTATGAGGTAGCCACCGCATATGTTCATGAAACTGTCAGTTTCGGTCACAAAGGATTCACCCGATGAAGTGATTTCAAGAAAGGCTACTATTTGGTTGTCGGAACAAAGAATGAAGATACGGGAGTTACGAGCAACTACCTTCGCTATTACATCTGCTCCGTTTAGGAGTGGATATTTCATAAAACAGGGAGTATCGGAAAGATGTTCGATGAGTGCGTTTTTCAGGGTTAGTACGCGGTCTGCCTTTGATGCTTCGATCTCACATATATTCAGAGTGGTTGGTAGTTTTAGTGTATGAGATTCAATCAGTTTAACGGCATCGATACATCGCATTCCGAATCCTCTGCGAAATAGGCACTGAATCGGTATTTCATCGTGAGTGTAGAATGTAATACCGTGGCTCAATGCACCAGCTGCTACCCATTTCTTGGCAGCAGCCTGATACATTAAATCATATACCTGCTGCAAATTACCTGAGGCAGCGTGCATGTGGACTGCCGACCAGACACCTTTAGTATCGGTGGTGCCGAACGCATTATCGAATACATTGTAACAGCACATGTATCCGATCATACGGTCGGATTCAAAGGCAGCAACTCCTAAGTGGTTACCTTCTAGCTCTGTCAAATCTGGTAGAACAACGAAAGGGGGGAGTTGCCTTATATTACTTCGCTCCTCCTCATAGTTTTTTCGAGCCAGTAATTGAGCTTGAGGTATATGCTCTTTCGTAAAGTCAGTAACTATCATGTTATCTCCCCCAACGTAGGTTGTGTTCTGCCATAGCGGTCTTTATTGTTACTATGTCTGTGGCGGCAATACAGTGCAGAGACTCGACTTCTTTTTGGCTGATACGTTTCATGTCATCTAGATATTCTACTTTCAAGGTCATGATGGCGGATTTGGCATCCGGATGCTCTAACCGTTCGATAAGACACTTAATCGGAATCGGGATATATTGTTGTTTGGCTTCAAACTGTTTATCGAACGCTAGGACATCCTCTTCATTCAATTGGTAGAATACATCGCCGATATAGTATCGACCGGAAATATCGTCAAGTGCACCGGGATATAGTGGGAGTGCCATAAAGGGATCGTAGTTATTGCCTTCAGCGTCGGAAATTCCGTACTCTGATGCAGGAATAAATCCAAAGCGAGGATAGTAATCTGGATGACCGAAAATGAGAATAGCAGAATACTGTAGACGTCGTGCTTCACCTATCGAGTGGTTCAACAACGCACTACCGATACCGGTGTACTGGTAGTTAGGCAGTACGCTGAGCGGACCGAAGGTCAGCATTTCATACTGTCGATGTTCATTGTCAGTTATATGACTCTTGGTATAGAGAATGTGACCAACGATTTTTAAGTCGACTAATGCGACAAAATCCAGTTCGGGTATGTATACATCCGACTGTCGAATTCGATTGACTAGTAGGTGTTCGTCACAGTGATGATGACTGTTCTCCCAGAAGGCATTTCGGGTGAGCTGTTCTACGATAGAATAGTCGGAAGGCTGTTCATTGCGAATGTATATGTATCTGAGGGTAGTGATTTTTCCTTGCAGCAGATAGTCAAGCCAATCCGTCTTTGTCAGCTCATAATCAATGAAGGATTGCCATATAGAATGTTGATTCTGCCAGCTGTTTTCTCTTACTCTTACTCGTTTAAAATACAGCTTTGTTTCATACACATGCTGTGCGCGAGTATTTTTGATGTTTGTGTCGAGTATTACCCGGTCGAAGTTAAGATATCGAAACAAAGCATCGATGAAAAGGGTGAGCAGTATGGTTCCGTACCCTCGATTTTGGAACTCTGCCTCACAGATTTTTATGCCAATCTGAGCTGTAGAATCTCCCTTGTTAACATAGTTCATCTCACCTATTGCTTTACCCGACAGTTCAATGATATGTCGTCTGTGTTTTTCGTCACAGTCGGTTGCGAGACTGTCTCGAATGCCTTCAATCGTCTCGTTCAAGCCGTCGGGGAACCCGGCATGTGACATGACACTGCCATCATTCCACCATTTTTGCAGCTGCTTAGCATCCGACGATGACGCATTGCGTATAGTCAGATCCTCATAGTATATGTTCATCTTTTCTCTCTTTTCTTAAAGTATTTGCAGATTTCTGTGCTTTTTGTGAAGCGATAGCATTTCGTTTCTCGATGTACTCTGCTTCTCGTTTCAGTTTCAGATAATTGTTCCATCTCTCGGGTGCTAATTCTCCATCCGCAAGAGCTTCTTTTACTGCACATCCCGGCTCGGTACGATGCTTACAGTCAGCAAATCTGCAGTGACGTTGTAGTATCTCTTCAACATCACCGAATGAACTGGCAAGTCCATCCCCTATATCCCACATGCCAAGCTCACGCATGCCCGGGGTGTCAATTATCATTGCGCCGGTTTGAAGCATGAACAGCTCACGATGGGTGGTGGTGTGTCGTCCACGACTATCCTGCTCGCGGATAGAGTTGACCTTCATCAAACTTTCTCCTGCGAGAGCATTCAGTAGACTCGATTTTCCTACACCTGACGACCCCAAAAATATCGTGGTGACCCTAGGCTTAAGATACGCTTTCAATTGGTCCAATCCGTAACCGGTAACCGAACTGACTGCTATTACATCTATCCCGATGGATACGTCTCGAACTCTTGCTATCTGATCGGAATAATCATCTACCAGATCCGACTTGGTCAGAACTATTACTGGCAAAGCTCCGCTTTGCCAGGTCAGGGTGAGATATCGTTCCAGACGGTTGAGGTTCAAATCCTGATTCAATGAAGTCATCACAAAAACAATATCGAAGTTGGCTGCAACTGGCTGTTCTACCGGTCGGGGTCCCGGATCTCGTCGAGAAAATATGCTTTTTCTCGGAAGTGTTTGAACTATGAGACTGTCACCACTCGATTCATACTGTATCAGCACAAAATCCCCGACTATAGGGAAAAGCTCATTCTGTGTATAATAGTTGGCGGACTTAAGTCTTGCGTAAATAAATCCGTATTTACATACTATCTCATATCGCTGTCTATGGACTGCAGTTACCCGTGCGGGTAGGTGATCGGAACCGACCGGCAGCATAGAGGGTTCGAATCCGTAGTCTTGAATATCTATCATATAATCTCCTGTTATCTTTAGTTTTCTCCAAATCATGGAGTATATAGCCTAGCTGTAAAATTACATTTTCCATAATACTTTCTCCTTTCATGATAAGGTACTAAATCCTAAACAAAGCAAACCCGTAAACAAAGCAGCCTTCAGGCTGCAGTTCACGGGTAAAAAACATGACACACCCGTTCGGTGTGCCGCTATATCTGCAGTATTTGCGAAAGGTTACTCTATTGCATCGGAATCAACAATACGTTGATGCCATATGCTCTGTATTCAGTTTATGACATGACCCTCACAGTTCTCATATATGCCATATCTATCTCCTTTCGCTGCTTACATGATAGTCATCTTTTTGATGACATAGATATCCTAACGCGGATTTAAGAAAAAAACAAGTAGTTTACACTACTGATGAATCGTGGTTACCGGAAAGATCAAAACATTACTATGCTGTATGCGCTAGAAGCAGATGTTTGTATACATCGTAAAAATATTGTGATAAAAATAGGTGAAAACGTGTATATCTGTGATGACGTCCTTTGGTATATAATATACTTATGAAATGAGAGTTCAAAATACATCAATAGGAGATATACATTGAAGATATTTCATCTTTCTGATCTACATCTAGGTAAGACGGTTCATGAGTTTTCCATGTTAGAGGATCAAAGACATATACTGCTCAATGTCATACTTGAAGCAGTATACCAAGAACATCCCGATGCAGTTTTTATCTCGGGAGATGTGTTCGATCGTCATATACCTCCTGCAGAAGCATTGAATCTGTTTGATGATTTTCTTACATATTTGGTTCAACAAGAGATAAAGGTATATATCATCAGCGGTAATCACGATTCGGGTGAAAGACTATCCTTCGGGGCACGTATGTTTGAAAAGAGCGGGGTTTACTTTTCTTCAACATATAAGGCGGATATATCCCCATATATCCTAACGGACGAAACCCTCTCGGTCAATATATACCTACTCCCATTTATTAAACCGATACATGTCAGGCGGCATACCGATCTCGAAATCAAAACATATAGTGATGCTTTAAAGATTGCGATAGACAAATTAGGTGTTGATAAAACTCAAATCAATATACTACTGGCACATCAGTTTGTGACAGGTGCTTTGATCTCCGATTCCGAAGAGATGAGCATAGGAGGTCTCGACAATGTTGATGCTGAAGTCTTTGAAGACTTTGACTATGTAGCGTTAGGACATCTGCACCGCCCTCAGTATATTCTCAAAGAGTCTATTAGATATGCGGGTTCTCCACTCAAATACTCGTTCTCGGAGATTGGACAGGATAAGAGTATTACGATGCTCACGATAACCGAAAAAAACAATATCTCAGTCGAAATGATTCCTCTGATACCAAAACGAAACATGTGTCAGCTTAGGGGAAGATATGATGAATTACGCTCAAAAAGCTATTACCAAAATCTCAACCGGGATGATTACTACGGTATTGTGCTCACCGATGAAGAGGATAAAGGGAATGTGATTGCAAACCTGAGAGTTATATATCCCAACTTAATGCATCTGTCTTACGACAATACCAGAACCCGAACAACCAGTAATGTACTGGGGCTTAATGCCGAAACTACTAAGCTGTCTCCTATGAAACTCTTCAATGAATTCTACACCGAGCAGAACGGTCAACCTATTTCAGAACAACAGCGAGAGTATATATCTACGCTCATCGAGCTGGTATTTGAGGAGGAAACTATATGAGACCGATAAAACTGACAATCTCCGCAATAGGTCCCTATGCCAACCACATAACCTTAGATCTAGATGCCTTCGGAAATAACGGAATTTATCTCATCTCAGGTGAAACAGGTTCAGGAAAAACCACCATATTCGATGCTATTACATTTGCCCTTTACGGAGAACCTAGTGGCCCGGTGCGTGAGTCAACAAGCCTTAGGAGTACCTACAGCGACGAAACAGTAGAGTCATTCGTTGAGATGGTATTTGAGCACAACAGAAAGCTCTATACCGTCAAACGCAACCCAAAGTATCTCAGAAGAAAACTAAGAGGAGAAGGGTTGACAGAAGAAGCTGCTGATGCCTCCCTTGAGTATGATGACGGAAGAATAGTGACCGGCACAATGTCTGTAACCGAAGCGATTACACAACTCATCGGGGTTGACCGAAATCAGTTTACCCAGATTACCATGATTGCACAGGGTGATTTTCTAAAACTCCTGATTGCTCCCACTAAAGAGAGGGAGGCTATCTTCAGACGGATATTCATGACCGAGCCTTATGAGATACTGCAGAAAAGAATCAACGAAGATTACAATACCCTGTCAAAACAATTAAGCTCCATGAATGATAGCAGGTTGTCATTCATTGAAAACCTCAGCTGTATAGAAGGTGATCCGCTTCAATTCACAGTGCAGGATGCTAAAGATAACCGCCTGACTGCCGAAGAAGTATCCGAGCTGCTGACCAAGCTCATAAGCAATGATGAAACAGAAAAACAAAAGGTCGAAGCGGAGATTAAACGCTTAAATGATGAGATTTCAGCCAATGACAACCAACTCGGAAAAGCAGCACAGAAACAAAAGCTGGAGCAGCAACTCAGTAACTCTAGAGTATCACTCGCAAAACAGACCGAGATAACAGAGAAGTTGAAGCTTCAATATGAAGCTGCGTTAGTATTCCAACCAGAGATAGAAACATTTAGCAGGCAGATAGTTGAACTGGAGATGAAACTTCCGGATTATGATCGGTTGGAACAGACGAGAGAGCAGAAAGAATTTAAACTGACATACAGAAACAAATTAACAGCTGGCAAAGATGAACTTACACAAGAGATAGTTGAGTTGAAAGCCTGGAACGATTCTGCTACTACCGAACTGACGGCACTAGGAGCAATCGATACTACCTTCGTCAAACAAACCAATGAAGCTGATAGAATCAAGAAAGATATTGAATGTTTGAATCGGATAACACAGTTAGTTGACCAGAAAAAACTCTTGGATGAGCAATACATCACAGCACAACAGCAATATATACAGGCTAAAGAACTCCAATCCAAAGCCCAGAATACATTTACCCAGCTCAATCGCGCATTTCTTGATGTACAGGCTGGGATACTAGCCGAGACATTGTTAGACGGTGTACCCTACCCCGTCTGCGGGTCACCCACACATCCTCACCCCTGTGAGTTGCCGAATGAAGCACCGAACGAAAACCAACTGAAACAAGCTGAAAACTCAGCGAATAAGGCGAATGATGCGATGAGTTCAGCTAGCAGCAAAGCAGCTGCAGCAAAGACCAAGGCAGAAGCTAAGCAATCAGAGCTTCTTCAGGTGGTATCAGACGTATATGAAGAGTATCCGGAGAATATCTCTAAGACACTAAAAGCTGAGTTATTGACTGCCAAAGACAGACTGAAAAAGCTGACCGATGAAATTCAAGAGACTAAGAGAAGAATAGCTAGAAAGACTGAGATTGAAGAAAAGTTACCCGAAGTTACGGAAAGCTTAAAGGAAAAGACCGAAACAATAGCTGAGATAGAGACAAAGATTGCGGTAGCGTTGAGTGAGATAAATGGATTATCAGACTCAGAAGTACATCTCAAGCAGGAACTAACCTATGAAAACAAAGAAATAGCTGCTGAACAGATTCGACTGTTAACTCAAAAAAGAGATAGCATAGAAAAGAGCATTGCCGACTGCTCTGATAAAATATCGAAGCAAAAGCAATCGATTACCGAGTTGAATGCTTCCATTAAGACAGTTGAAGAACAATTGAAAGAGTACATTCAACTGAACTATACCGAGTTAGAGGAAAAGAAACTACAGCTTGAAGCGGTTCGAAAAGCACAGCATGAACAAGCGTCAGCTCTTGAGCTTCGACTTGTAGCCAACCGTGGAGTTGAAACTTCGCTGGCTAACAATCAAATCGAGATAGCTAAACTGGAGAAACACTGTGAATGGATGAGATCACTCGCGCTTACCGCATCCGGTAACCTACCTCAGAAGGAAAAGGTCACGCTCGAAGTGTTTGTACAGTCATCATACTTTGAGCGGGTAATATCGAGAGCAAACAACCGTTTTGGGATGATGTCAAACTCACAGTATGAGCTCAAACGTGCCGAAAATAACAACCTACAGAGCAAGAGTGGATTAGAACTCGATGTAGTAGACCACTATAACGGGAGTATAAGGAGTGTGAAGACACTCTCCGGAGGAGAATCATTCATGGCTTCGCTGTCACTAGCACTAGGGCTTTCGGATGAAATACAGCACACCTCCGGAGGAATTGAACTGAACACTATGTTTATCGATGAAGGTTTCGGCTCATTAGACGAAGAAACTCTCTCGTCTGCAATGAAGGTATTGACCTCACTCGCACAGAGTAATCTGCTCATAGGTATCATTTCACATGTTTCGCAGCTGAAGGAACGCATCGACCGGCAGATTGTGGTCACCAAGGATAAACAAGGGTGTAGCAGTATCGATATGCTGCTCTAGCTGCTCTAGCTGCTCTAGATACTCTAGAGCATTCTAGAGTACTCTAGTGTACTACTACTCAAGAAAGAGGAACTATATGGCTCATGTACAAAAATACTCCATGTCTGCGGCAGGAAACCTTTGCGCACACTATGAAAGAGCAAAGGATGCTGACGGGAATTTCATCAGGTTTAACAACCAGGAAATCGATCCAACTAAAACCTTTCTCAACTACAATCTAGCTCCTAAGCATCCCGAAGGACAGATGGAGTTCATAAAGAAACGCATCTCGGAGGTAAAGATACTTAATCGGGCGAATGTCAATGTCATGTGCTCATGGTTGTTGACACTTCCGAAAGACTTTATGCCTGAGGATCAGTTTTTCATTGAATCATACCGATTCATGGCGAAACGGTATATGGATGAGAACATCGTATCTGCATATGTACACAAGGATGAAAAACAACCGCATATGCACTTTAGTTTTATACCGATTAAGGATGGGAAGGTCATTGCCAAAGAGGTACTCAATAGAATAGAGCTCAGTAGATTTCATCCTGAGCTAAAGGTCACATTAGATAGAGTTTTCGGACGCGATGTTGCTGTATTATCGGATGTTGCAGGTCGAGGACCAATGGGTACCAATGCCAGTACCATCGGGTTATCGGTTGAAGTTATTGAGGCTTTGAAACTGGAACTGGAAGAACTGACTTCGCTTCGGGATACAATACAGGCTGATATAGATAAAAAAATATTCTATGCCGAAGTGATGGAACAGGATGAAGCAACACTGCAGCAAGATTTCTCCACCATAACCTATGAACGCTACAAGGAGCTAGTGAATACCGCAAAGTATGTAAACACGGTGCAGCAGCAGTTAACCGAGAAGGAAATGGAAATATCATCCCTAGGGGAGAGTATATCCGCACTCCGAGAAACACTTAAGAGTAACCCGACACTGGCAATGGTAGGTGAGAACTCCTTGATGCGTACTCGTCTTACAAATCTTGAAAATCGACTGGTCATAGTGCTGGCTAATGCTCCACCTGAGTTTCAACCAATCATTCGTAATATACTAAACGACCGAGATCCCTTCACCGGATTGGAAGAAGAATGATTCAAATATTCGTATAAAGCTACTGTATCGTCTTGATACTATATCCGATAAGCAGAGAGCCATCCAATGAAAAAACGATAAGAAACCTAGGAGATGTACTCCTAGGTCTTATATTCGCATTTTCCTATATTTCAATCATATATCCTACTGTTATATATCGATGTAGATACACGATAACTGTAACTCTTCACATTCTATGTATCTATAAAGAAAGGTACTAATCTGTCTTTCTGCTTTCAAGTGAAATATATGGGAGTTTCCCTAGTAGAGTATTGAGCGGCTTAAATAACAATATGATAACCATAAAGTTTCCGAAACAATGTAGTAGGTCGAAGGACAACCCGGAAACTATGTAGGCGATACCACCTGCCAGTCCCATGGTGATGAAATAAGGGATGGAGGATAGACTGCCATACAGCAGACCGAACACCGCTCCGATTACAGCCCAAAAAAGTGCAGACCGAGAATCTTTCAGAACCCATACAACAATATACAGAATGGTCCAGATATATAGGTAGGTAAAACACCACAGACCGAACGGATATATGAGACATTCAACGATAGAAAAAACATATATCATATATATCGTTCTGCTTTTGAAATGCAATGTGAATAGAATAATAAGCAGTGTGATGAGTTCGATGTTTGGCAAAAACGCAAGCGAAAGCTGAACACCAATCATAAGAGCTGCCGCAATCCCAATAAGCGAAATATCAATCAGTGATATTTTTGATTTCATCAAAAGTCCCAGCCTACCGTCAGTGTAAACTCATAGCTGTCACCATCGATTACCGGTAGCTCAGCGATTCCATAGTTGGCAAACTCACCGTTTACCGTCATCATCCACCATTCTTCCTGTGATGCATCTGCCGTGATACCATCGATGGTGGTTACAAACCCGGCTAAGACATCTGAGTCGGGTATTAATGATTGTTCACTGAGCAGATCTACAAGAAACTCTGCATCGGTTGATATCTGATGAACAATATCCGTCTCATCCGCTAGTAACAATATGACCGTAACATTTTTGCTGCCCGATACTGCCTTGGGACGGGTGAAAAACCAGACGAGACCGGCAACTACAACAAGTAGTAACAAAATCGAGACGGCTATCAGCAGTTTTTTGTTAGATTTCTTTTCAGACATAATAAATCTCCTTTGGTTTGTAAAGTATACCTCAACACAAACAACCCGGAGAAATATATGTTAGAAACATATATTGCGGTGCCGACGGCCAATACTCGTGGTTGAGGCACAAGTTTTGAGTAGGTCTTCTGGCTTAAGCATCATCACATCATACCGCCTTCCCGATTTCTCAGTGACATAATCAGTATGACATTCCACTATTACAGCGACGAGTTCGCACAGGATTTTCACCTGTTTCCAAAGACTAGACGTCTATACTCAAAACTCAGATATTCAGTTAATATCAAAATTGTACTGCTTAACTCCTAGTTCGTCAAGCCATCTATACAATTCAACAAATCAAACTACCTGATGGTTGAAATAATCAAAATTTCTCAATACAAAAAGCACTCACTCAAAAAGAAGAGTAAAACCTTCTTTTTATTTCTAAAGTGATTCTGAACTCGATCAAAAATAGTTGTGTACTAAAAACAAAAGTATGCATCACTGTTGATAACTTAATCGATTGGACATATAAATATAGAGATAGGAACTATCAAAGAATACTCGGAAGAGTTGTTGATTAGAGGTATCAATGTATTACAACAGTCGTGAAGACGGTATTTACTATTTCCTAGTGTCCATTTTTAGAGGAAAGGATCATGCGAACAGTAACAAATCTTCCTAATACATAGGGAGTAAGATATACAAATAATTCCTCCTGTCGGGCTGTTCCGGAGAGTTCAGCGATAAGGTACAGGAGGTTTGTATTTTTTTATATCATCTGTTCTTAATTAAGGAAGATTGTGTTTAGAAAATGTTATATGTTTACTTTGATGAAAGTGGAGATTTAGGGTTTGATTTTTCGAAAGCAGGTACCTCTAACCATTTTTCAATTTTTTTTTAATGCTGCATGAACCACGAGCGATTACAAAGATAGTAAAAAGCGTTTTCAAATCATTGCCTAACGGGACAAAAAGAAAAAATAACGGAATACTACATGTATACTATGAAAAACCTGTAACAAGAATGAACATGCTAAACAGATTGAAAGATAAGGATATCTTTATTACATCAATTCGAGTAGATAAACGTAACGTATTCTTATCGATTAATCCCAATGAACTATATAAGTATGGTTGTAACACTGCTTAATCGGCTGTTCGTTGATGAAATCATTGGAAAAACCGAGAATATAGTTCTTGTTGCATCAAGGAGGAATACGAGCAAACATCTAAACACTCTATTCTCAGAAAGTGTAACTAGCCGCACAAATGGTATTAAAGTGGACATTGAAATTGTTAAACCAAGTGATGATAAATGTTTACAAGCGGTTGACTTTGTACCTTGAGCACTCTGGCAAAATACGAAAAAGGGAATAATAAATATGCAGGAGTATTAAGTGACAAAATAATCCGTGAATATTCACTATATGACTAATGAGTTATAGCTAAAATCATCTATTTATTAAGTTGATTTATGACCGATAATTAATTGTTACTGCTCACACACTAGGGTCTGAATAGTAACACCTTATTGCAAATGAACTCAGATAATCCCCTATAACCTCTGCTAATCGCTTCATATCTGAAGGATATACATCTCCGATGTTCCCTATTCTAAAGGTTGGTACAGTCGTTAATTTGCCAGGATAGATGATAAAACCATTGTTTTTTAGCATCTCATAAAACGATGTGAACTCAATATCCTTAAGTTCAAAGGTTGTGATAATATACGATTGTATATCGGCAGCAATAAGGGGGGATATATCGAGTTTTCGTAGTTCTTCAACCAGCGTTGTATGATTTTTTATGTATCGTGCTCTACGTGCTGGCAACCCGCCTTCTTTCATATACTCATCAATAGCCTGTCTCAAAGCGAGGAGAATATTGGTGGGAGAGGTGAATCGGAATTTGCCTCCCTCTTCATATAAGCTGCGGTATTGTTCATAGAGATCGAGACATAGAGAGGTTGCTTTACCTTTACTCTGCTCTATAATTTGTCTATCGACAATGACAAAAGACAACCCCGGTAGACCTTCCAGACATTTGTTAGCACTCGAAGCCAACCCATCGATCCTAAATGCCTTCATATCTATTTCATAGGCTCCGAAACTTGACATCGCATCCACAAAGACTTTTTTCCCATACGATTTAGCTAACCTAGCTATATCCTTAAGTGGGTTGATGATACCGGTGGTGGTTTCACAATGTACGAATATTACTGAATTTATCCCAGGATTGTTTCGTAAAGTATTGTCAACTATCTTACAATCGATAGCTTCGGTATCTTCAAAATTCAACAGTTCATAACTGCAACCGGCATTGTCTGCCATCCGGACCATCCGCCTGCCGTATTCCCCGTTTACTAAAAATAGTATCCTATCGTCCTTGTCATTCAGACAGTTTATCATCGCTTCAACCGCATATGATCCGCTTCCTTGTAGCAGTATTGTGACATATTCTGAGCTTTCATCGCCGACCGCTATTTTGGTGAGATCGTTAGCGATCGAAGCGGTTATGGCTTTATATTCATCATCCCAGGTACAGTGATCGGTGAGCATGGCATGTTTCACCGAGTAGCGGGTGGTCAGCGGTCCCGGTGTCAGTAATTTCCGTGTAGTTGCCATAGCCAACCTCTGATTGATATCGGCAATAACACCCGGCAGTTGATTCATATCTTCGATTATGTAGTCGGCTCCTGCCTGATAATATGCCGCATGGACTTGCTTCTTGCGTTCGAAAAGCTCAGACTCTGTCATAGCCTCAACCTCATCGCGACATAATCCGAGTTCAGAAGACCCCATGATTACCCCTGCCGTCCAGCAGTTTGCGTTTATTCCTTCCTCAATATCCGCAAGGGTATCTCCGACCTTAAGTGCTTCACGGGGATCGATGATGCCGAACTGCATTAGGTTGCTCCATATCATATACGGATAAGGTCTTCCCTTAATTCTTTTATC
>WRIP01000004.1 GCA_009782665.1 Oscillospiraceae bacterium | reverse complement strand
CATCTTTTTTTTGTTCAACTATGATATGTATGAAAAGGCAGAAAGCATCAGAATATTTGCCGTGTAAATATTTTTATGAATGATTCTGAGTATAGTATCTTTTTTCAAACTATGATATAATTTCGAAAATGATGACACTCTGTTACTCTTCTATTCTTTAGTTGACAGTTCTTGGTTCCAATATATACTACCGAACAACCTAAAGGACCTGACAGCTCACTACGAGGTATATTCTGTATCGCTTTATGCTTTGCATATTTTTAATCGATATAGTATTATATAAATGTATCAACGATCCATAAGTATTAGAGATTAGGGGTAAAACCTACACATCAACCAAAAGGAGAAAGTATTATGGCATTTTGTGGAAAATGCGGAACGCAGGTTCAAGACGGCACAAGATTCTGCCCCGTTTGCGGAAATGATCTAGCAGCAGCACCTGTAGCTCCCGTAGCAGCGCCTCCGGAGCAACAGTTCCAACAACCAGTACCAGCACCGGTTCAAGCACCTCCGGTACAAGAGCAACAATTCCAACCAGCACCACCGCCGGTTCAAGCACCTCCGGTACAAGAACAACAATTCCAACCAGCACCTCCTCCGGTTCAAGTAGCTCCTCCTCCGGTTCAGGTTCCTCCTCCGGTTCAGGTTCCTCCTCCGGTTCAAGTAGCTCCTCCTCCGGTTCAAGCAGCACCTCCTCCGCCTCCAGTTGCTCCTCAACAGCAGTGGCAACAGCCGGTCCAGGCTCCTCCGCAACAGTGGCAACAGCCCCCGCAGCAACAATGGCAACAACCTGCAGGGCAACCGCCTTATGGACAGCCTAATCCCCCGCAGGATCCCGCTAGCGATGCACAGGCAAACAAAGGGATGGCCATTCTCTCATATCTCATATTCTTTGTTCCTCTTATTGCAGGCACACACAAGACCTCCCCGTTTGTCAAATTCCATTGTAATCAGGGAACGGTATCAACGATATTCTATGTTGCATTGGCCATTGTCGTCAGTATCCTAAGAGTACTTTTCTTCTTCCTACCCTGGAGCATCTATTCCATACTCAATCTGTTGCTTACCTTGGTTTCATTAGCACCGCTGGTTCTTATCGTAATCGGTATAATCAATGCTTCCAAGGGTGAAATGAAGCCTCTACCGATAATCGGAAAATTCAACATCATCAAATAGTTGATTTTGTGTTTTTAGTAGCTCTTTTGTTCAACAAATAATTCTTTTGGTGGTCACCTCGATCTGTCGAGGTGACCACTTGTTTTATCTCATTATTTCAGACTGAAAGCTCACACCAAACAGTCTGGGATATTCTCTTTATCCTCTTCATGTGCTAATATCAAACTAATATATCTCTTCAGAGTTTAACTATGTACAGTAACATCTTTGATACCCATGCTCATTACAATCACAGACTCTTTGACTACATCCGGTACGCAACCCTTTCGGGTATGCCCGACCTCGGTGTGTCATATATTCTAAACTGCGGATCGGATGAAGACAGTTCCTTCTATTCAGCAGCACTTGCAGAAGACTATGACTTCGTTTTCTCGGCTGCAGGTATACATCCCACTTCGGCATCAAATTTAACGGATGGATGGAAAGAGCGTCTGCTCGAACTGCTAAAACACAAAAAGGTTATTGCTGTGGGGGAAATTGGACTTGACTATCATTATGGCTATACACCTCCCGAGCTGCAGCGTAAGCTATTCGCGGAGTTTATGGAAATAGCTAATGAACGACAGCTGCCGGTCGTGATACACGATCGAGATGCCCACAACGATATCATATCCTTAATTAATGAGTATAAGCCGAAAGGGGTAGTCCATCGTTTCTCTGGTTCGCTTAAGATGATGGAGCAGCTTATAGATTTGGATATGCATATGGGATTCGGGTGTTCGATAGCATACTCTAAATCACAGCCTGAGCGAGATGCAGTCAGGATGATACCCATCGATCGACTGTTACTTGAAACTGATTGTCCATACCTTCCACCTCCTGATAGTAAATATGAGATTTGTCGCTCGGATATGATATCCTATGCGGCTGATACAATTGCTGAACTCCGTCCCTCCTATTCGGCTCAACAGATAATCGACATTGCCACAGAGAACGGAAAAAGACTGTTTCAGATAGGTTGAATGAAGATTTTATACGATTTTTCGTGTTTTTTATCGTTTCGCAACCAATAATTGCGGTAATGAAAAGTAAAATGTATAGTGCAACCGACAAGCTTTTCATATAATCGAGGTAAGATTTTTTTGAAAGGACAGAACAATGAATGTAGAAATTGCCAGCAAATTAGTAGAACTGCGCAAGAAGAATGGTTACTCCCAAGAGAGTTTGGCAGAACAGTTGGGTATCAGTCGCCAGGCTATCAGCAAGTGGGAACGTGCCGAAGCCTCTCCCGATACCGAAAACCTCATACTCTTAGCCAAGATATATGGTATCTCTCTAGATGAGTTATTCGGAATTAATGTGACCGATAGTATAAACTCTAACGAAGAATCTCAAAAAGATTCTAAGAAAGAGGACAACAGCTCTGGGATTCACATCGAAAACGGAAAAGGAGAGTCGGTACATATCGGTTGGAACGGAATACATGTACAGGAGAACGATGATCGTAAGGTACATGTGGGTTGGGATGGTATTCATGTCGTAGACGAGAATGTCAAAGTCAATGTCGACCGAAGTGGAGTGTCGGTAAAGGATAAAGACGGGAAGTATATGGCTAAATACGGTGGAGAGCCGGTACCTGATGACCAAAAATCCGATAGATACGAGGAATGGCAGTATTACACACAATTCAGAAACAGTAAACGTAATGTACTTCAACGCATCCCGTTAACCGTTATCGCTATTGTGACCTTCATATCTATTGGGTTATTTACCGGGATATGGCATCCTACATGGCTTGTCTTTTTCATCATCCCCATAGCCGACAGCTTTATAACAGCGATTATGCTACGAGATTTTCACAGGTTTGCCTACCCAGTTTTAGTCACCCTTATATATCTATCTGGCGGGTTTTTCCTACACCTATGGCATCCGGGATGGGTAGTATATCTGACTATACCGATTTACTATGCTATCTTCCCGAAGAAACAATTGAAGCGGAAAAAGAAAGGCCAACCTGAACTGATCTGATTACTCAAAAGAAAGAAGCATAACCACTGTAGATAAAACAGTCGTTATGCTTCATATATATTAGTTCATGCTTATGGTTTTCGTCCCATATATAGCTGAAAGATACATCCAAGATTCATATATCCTCCATGAGCGTTTATAGCTTTTGTGATACCGGAGTAGAGTGCTTCACGATTAGAGTCAGGCAATGCTCTATGATCCGAGTAGGTATCGAGTAACATAATATACTTAGACGCAGTATATCGTTTACTCTCGGTATATAACTTCATAGTTACATCGATGAACCCGTACTCTTCAAGACTGTTAAGTCTGAACCCCCGATATAGTTCTTCCGGTTTGAGATAATCCTCTTCAGTCATCATATATATACTGGTCGGACGATTGTCGATTACATAGTATGAGTAATAATGTTTATCATACTCCGCCTGTACCGCAACCGACAACTCACCCTCACCCGGTATCGCATTGTTGCGAAACAGCACAAAAGCTCCACCAGGTTTCAGCAGTTCCATTACCTTAGGGCATCCTATCGAAGCATCTACCCAATGAAAGGCGGAGGCTGCATATACTACACTATAGCTAGCGTCGTTAAGTTTTGATTCCTCAAAGGTAGAATGAACTATTCCAAAGTTACTGTATCCATGATACTTATCCTGTAGGAAGTTGACCATGTTTCTACTCATCTCAACCACAGTCAGCTGATATCCTGCCTGCAGAAAAGGTAGAGTAGCTTTTCCGGTTCCTGCACCGATTTCAATAGCTTTACCGACGTCACCAGAATAATTTAGAGCATCCTGGAACAGCTTATCGGGGTAGTCCCAGCGTATTTGGTCATAATTTGCTACGATTTCGTCAAAATGGACCCGATTCTCTCGTTCCCATCCGGTTGTTCCCTGTTTCATCCATTTATTCCTTTTCTGTCTGTATGACATACGTTTGGCGACTCTGAGACAAATACTGATATACTCATTGTAATATCTACATTGTGTATTTCTCAATGTAATATATGAGTCTACAAAAACTCCCAACAGGACGTAGGGAGTTTTCATTATATGAGCTCATGAAAATATCTAAAGTGCTATCTAATCCAATAGGTATATCGTCTTCACATACCTCAATAGCTGAGATGGAACTGAAGTTACCACCGTCACCGTATCTACCAAACTATTCGAGTTATATCGGTGGTAGCTGATGGCAGCAATCTGATCATCCTTAGCATTAGCCCATAACGCATTGATGGTAAAATCTCCGATTATATAGTAATCTCCGTTATCCATCACATATATCTGAGCTCCTCCAAACTGCTCAGCCATCCTCTCATCTAATTTCTTTTGGATGAAATTATTGATGAAATCTATATTGATGTCAAAGCCGTATAGATCGACGGTAGGAGGGTGTTCTTCATAGAAGACTTCGGTAAAGGCGGGGCTGGTTCCGACCTTCTCTCCGTTGGCAGTAACCCAAATGGGGTTACCGAATGCCATTCCGATGTCATCATAGTATGGTGAAGACTCGCTTCTGACCTCGAGTCTGTATATCGAGTCTTGAACTATGACTTCGCCATTTCTGTCTAGATTGGTTGCGACTTCAATGGGGAGTACTGCCTCATACTCGTAGATATTTTTCCCGGTAAAGTCAAGATCCAGTACATAATCCGGGGATAGATCCTCCCATTTTCCGGTAATATCATATCTGATGATTCTGACGGTGGTCAGCGGAGTTTCGGAGGAAGCATATACCTTTGCGGTTAAGGTATCACCCAAGCCTACATAGAGATCCTCTCCCATCTTAGCATCCGAAAGGGTAAACCGCAGCTCGGGTCCGTTGCTGGCAAACATATCTCCTTCACGCAACATGGCATATATGTTCTCTTCCGACAGATTTGTCATAAAGCCTTTGGTGTATCTAGAGCCTACATATTCACTGTAGATATTGTTACTGGCACCGATCCCGAACACCCGCTGCCGGTTATATATATTGATGTTGTTCCATACATTTATGGTAACCAAAAACTCGGTAAAATTACTGAATGCTGTTTGATCCAACAGCTCAATACCGGTTATCCCGTAGAGGGTCGAGATATTATTGACGCTCTCGGTAATATTCATATCGTATCCGAAGGGATGTGGGATGTATACTATTACATCGGGGTCTTCATCCTGTGCCAACCATATGGCGTTCTGCGGAGAGTAGTTGCGAAGATATGTTACCTCATAGTCAGAGCGAGGTATCACTTCACTGTCATAGTTATATAGCATAATATGTCTGAGCTGATTCCTTCTGCCGGTTTCCAGTGCGGTTAGCTGCAGGAAGACGTCACTTTCACCGACGATGTTATCCACCGTTTCTTGTGAGAGCTGTGTGGCAAAAGCGTCGTTCTCAACACTAATGATAAAACTGTGACCTTTTTGTGCGGCATAGTATATATTGTCTTCCAGTGTACTCTCGCCGCGTTTGGTATAGCTCGCAGCGGTATGGGTATGAGGATCACCGGAATAGTAGCCTCCACCTAACAATTCTATATAGTCACTGTATCCTTCAATGACCTTCTGCCCTGAAGAATCTAGTCCGATGGCATATATTCTGGCACGTCCACCTTCAGCGACAATCGATTCTACGTTGATAGTAATAGCTCCTCCCGCAGGTACAGATACGACGGTAGCTTCACCCGGGAACACAAAGTAGGGTGAGATAAATTGTATAGATATATCATCCTGGTTAGAGGAAGAGATGTTTTGCAGGGTTATGGGTATGGTCATCTTGCCGCCGGGTGCTGGTATGACAAGATTTTCGATGAGGCTAGGTGAACCGTTGAGTGTCTTGGTGTTTATTCTTGCTGATCTCGGTGCTTCCTTCCAGGTGAGATCCACCGATGCGGCATCGATGAACAGGTTAGTGTCAACAAACGATACCCCATCCATGACGATTGTTTCCTCTCGTCCGCTTGCTAGGACCATCGTTCCACCATTAAAGGTTATTGAACCACGTGTACACTCGAAGTTAATCAATCCTATCCTTAAATATCCATTAAAGGTTTCATCGCAATCAACTTTAAAGTGATCATTTACGACGATAGTGTCACCTTCGTTCAACATGGGGTGTGTAAGATAGATGATGAGTTCATCAAGAGTGGAGATTACATAACTGTGTGGTTCCAATTGAGCGAGTGCTTCGTCCGGTCCCTTGTAATAGCTGAGTCGGTTTCTAACCGCATCGTCAATCCTAGCATCGACATCACGCACGAGGTAAATGGCGGCTACAAATACAATAGGGATAAGGAGCAACAACAGCAGCCACAGCTTTCTTCCCCTTCTCTTTTTGCGTTTACCTTTCTTTGCATTATTAGGTGGGGGAGGAGCAGCTTTTTGTCTGCTGTTCGTTACGGGTTTTCTAGAAGGCGGCTTCGGGTTGGGGGTAGCGGTACGCTTTACCGGTTTAGATTCGGTAACTTCATAATCTCCGGAAGGCGCCTTGAATATTGTCTTTTCGGAATCCTTATTCTGACTCATTACAGAATATACTCCTTTTCTGTTCGTTTACTTTTTTTGCCCAAACAGGGATAGAATCGATTGCTTGAACAGTTAGATATTTTTCTAACCTACTATATCACAAAAAGCGACCTCTATTCAATGCTTATTGCCATGCAATACTGCTTCAAAACAGTGAATACAGTATCAATGAAGATACTATAAACAGAGTTAAAACCTCAGCTTAACCACGGTTTCTCCTGACGTATGTTCAATCAGCCTTGTATTTCCATTATGCCGACTATTCTATCAAAAATGAGATATATGTTAACTACTAGGAGTTCATATAGTATATGTCTACTACAACATCCCTTCGGTTCGCTGTTTACAAAAACCATTACTACCGCTACAATGAAAAAAAGGAAAACATACATCCACAAAGGAGGTTATCATGGTTTCCGGTAGATATCAAAAGCAAAAAATCCTGTTACTCAAGGAACTATTCGAACGAGAAACCGATGAGCACCATGGATTAACCATGATACAGATACTCGCGTTTCTTGAATCTAACGGTATCAGTTCCGAGCGAAAATCCATATATGATGATTTGGATAATCTCAGAGAGCATGGAATGGATATAGTAGCTAAGAAAACTGCCTCAACCATATATATGCTTCAACAAAGATTGTTTCAGTTACCTGAACTAAAGCTACTGGTGGATGCGGTCAGTGCCAGCAGATTTGTTACCCGAAGAAAGAGTTTTGAACTCATACATAAATTAGAGCAACTGACCAGCAGTCATCACGCTAAGGAACTCCGTCGACAGGTATATGTCGACAATCGAATCAAGAACATGAATGAGAGTATCTACTACAGTATCGATGTCATCCATGCAGCAATCGCAGGAGATAACCAGCTGCAGTTTAGATACTTTGAATATGCAAAAGGAGCCGAAAGGGTCATGCGCCGTGGCGGCTTGCTCTATCAAATCAGTCCATTAGCATTGCTATATAAAGAGGAAAACTATTATCTCGCTGCTTGGTCGGATGATCATGATGCCATAGTGAACTATCGCGTTGATCGAATGATGAATGTCCGACAACTTGAACTACCGCGGGTTCAAAATGACCTCATATCGGCGTTCGATCCCATTCAACATCTCAACTCGCGTTTTTCGATGTATTCCGGAGAACTTGAGAGGGTGGAGATAATCTTCAATAACAACCTCGCTAAGGTTGTAATAGACCGATTCGGTTCCGACCTCATTATGACCACCGTAGACGAAACACATTTTTCTATCTCGATTGATGTCGAGATTAGCCCTACCTTTCTCAGCTGGATTTTTATGTTTGGTACCGATGCCAAAATCCTCTCCCCCGACTATGTCATCGCTCAGTACCAGGCGATGCTAGGTCAAGTACAGATGCTCTATGGCGAGGAATTATGAAGATAAGAGCCAATGCAAAACTAAATCTGTCGCTTGATATTGTCGGTGTGAGAGACGATGGTTATCATCTACTAGACATGGTGTTACAGTCAATCACTCTTAGCGACATACTCACCATAACAACGACTGATAATGCGCAGATTGTTATAGAGTCAAACTCATCCGATATCCCAACTAAAGAACAGAGCTCACAGAATCTGGTCTACCAAGCAGCTTTACTTCTTGCCGACTTCTGTGGACTAAAAGATCCAGGACTTCACATATATATTGAAAAACATATTCCGACCGAAGCCGGTCTCGGCGGTGGTTCAGCAGATGCCGCTGCAACCTTAATTGCTCTCAGACAACTATATAATCTTAGTATCAGTGACCAAGAGCTGGCAGAAATTGGTCTGTCACTCGGTGCTGATATTCCTTTCTGTCTCAAAGGTGGTACCGCTAACGTCAGCGGAATCGGAGAGATTGTCTCTCCACTTAATCCACTTACCGACTGCCACTTTATTGTTGTGATGCCACCAGCCGGCATATCCACTGCAGTAGCATACCAACTAATCGACCGAAAACACTCATACAAAAAGCCAAATACCGAGCAACTCATATCGGCTGTCGAATTGAGTGATGTCAGTTCGGTTGCCGATAACCTGCAGAATGTTTTTGAAAGCTCAGGAGTGGTCATGTTGCCACAACATCCGGTCGAGTTTATGAAATCCCACCGAGCCGATGGGATCTCCTTAACTGGAAGCGGAACCGCCTTTTTCGGAATGTTTTGTGATGAAACTGCGGCAGTTTACTGTTACGAAGAGATGAAGTTAAACTATATGTGCTGGCTTTGCAAACCCACCGACAGTGGTACAGAGTTTATCCAATAACAAAGAAGTGTTTACCACCTCTGCTGATAATCAGTGATTGTCAAGCAGAGGTTTTTTGTTACAGTCAATCGTTTGGTTACAGTAATCAATATGTTTTTTCCGCATTTTATGTGTTTATGTGTAACCAATTAATCATTTGCTGCTAAGCGATTTGCAACAATTTGCATATAATATACAACATATTTCATACATTTTTTATGCACTATCTACAGTATTTTTAGCATTTTTTACAGTTTTAGCCCTTCGGGGCTATTGCATTTTATTTTTTTCTGGGTTACAGTTTATATACATTTTCGCATTATCGTTCATGAGAGGTATTCAAATGCTGACAGAGGAAATTCAAGGACAGGTTGTCTCAACATCAAAAAATATGTCTAAAACACTTATGCAAAGTCTCACTAGTAGTCTGCGTTTTCGTCTTAAAGGATATTCCCGCCAGGACGGTGTTCCACTTGGTCAAACCCTTAACAACATACGTCACACAGCCGTCGCTGTTACCGGACAAGACCTACGGGAAAGTAATAGTCTTTTGGCTGGAGTAACTCCCGATAAGCTGCCAAAAACGAAAACCAAACTTGAGCTATTCGGAAGTCGTGAAGATAAGGCCGAGAGTGAATTCAATGTAAGGCGAGTGTCGGTTGATTTTGTCATCAAGAAATTCACAAAGACAGCAGCGGAGAAGAATGCCAAACTCAAGTCTAGACGACTACCTCGGTTTGATGTCGAAGGTCCTTGGTTAAATCGATGAAGATGAAATTCAATCCCAAAGCTATAGCCCCTTCAGTCATATTTTTCTTCGGCTTTTTCATAGGTAATCGACTGAGTCATTCATATAATATGCTACCGGTCGATACAAATCCCTTCACCAAGTTTCCCGATACACTCAATCAGTTTGGTGAACTGTTACGGACTAAGCCCATATACATCGACCTGCGGTACAACTCACTCGGATTAGGACTGGTATTAGGCGCCATAGCGTTAGGGATATTCTATGCAGGGAATGTGGGCAGGATTAAAAGCCCTATGGAGGGGAAGGAATACGGTTCTGCGAGATGGGGAACCCCAAAGGATATATCTCCCTTCATTGATGAGCTATTCGACAATAACCTCATACTCACAGACTCTGAGTTTCTCACCATGAAAGGGAGAATGGCAAACCAAGAGCATAATCGAAACAAGAACGTGATCGTCGTCGGTTCATCCGGGTCCGGTAAAACTCGATTCTTCATAAAACCGAATCTCATGCAATGCGGACCCAACTCTCACACCAGCTTCATCGTCACCGACCCTAAAGGTTCCATCATTCACGAATGTGGCAGTATGCTACAGGAGGAAGGATATATCATCAAGAGTGTCAATCTCATTGAGTATGATCGCAGTGACTACTACAATCCTTTTGCATATATCCGAAACGAGATTGACATCCTTTCCCTCATAGACAATTTACTGTCCAACACCGACGGAGGTGAAGGACAGATAGCTCAGGATTTCTGGGTTAAGTCAGAACGCGCATTACTCTGTGCGTTGATAGGATTCGTACATTACCACTTTGAGAAAAAGGACCGACATTTCGGGAGTGTGTTGAATCTATTGGCACTGGCACATATAAAGGAGAATGATGAGGATTTCGTATCACCACTGGACGACCTTTTCGATAGTCTCAAGAATGATGAAAACTCCAATCCCTTCCTCACCGAGCAGTACACCATCTTCAAAACCGGTGCCGGGGTTACCATCAAAAGTATCATTATTTCGGTAGGGGTGAGGTTAGCTCCCTTTACCATGCCGACCATCAAAGCACTCACAAGCCAGGATACCCTCAACCTGGAGCGTATCGGTGATGAAAAAACCGCTCTGTTCATCGTCATTCCCGATACCAACAAGACCTTAAACTTCTTAGTTGCCATAATGTATCAACAGCTATTCGATACCCTCTGTCGTCATGCCGACACCGACTGTGGTGGCAGTCTCGACTATCATGTGAGGTTTCTACTGGATGAGTTTGCCAATATCGGGACTATACCCAACTTTGAGATATATATGGCCACCGTTAGAAGTCGAAATCTCAGTTTCAATATCTCGCTGCAGACGTTGGCACAGCTAAAAAGTATCTATGATACCAAAACCGAGATAATTACCGGAAATGCCGACTCATTACTATTTCTCGGCGGGATGGAGGAGAGCACCCTCAAGTTTTTCTCCGAGACTATCGGTAAGACTACCATCAATGTAGAATCTAGAGGCTATAGTTTCGGTTCTGCAGGAGGATCTAATAAAGGATTTCAGAAGATAGGCAGGGAACTAATGACCCCTGATGAAATAGGGAAGATGTCACGCTCCGACTGTCTGCTGGTGATCTCCAACCTACCCCCTTTTTTAAGCAAGAAATACGATATTACACGCCATCCAAGATACTCAATGCTCAGCGACTATGACCCTGACAAACACTATGTATATCGGAAGAATGATATTAACAGCCATCTGAAATACCTGCCGGTCGATTGATGACGGCAGCAAGGAAATATGAAATGGAGATAAACTATGTCAAACGCAGGTAACACACTGACAACCCTGGCCAACCTGATTATTGCGGCACTCAACATCGGTATGGCTATCTTCGCGATCATCGCGGCAGTACAGCTCTTCACCGCGATATCGGATCACAACGGTCCACAGCAAAAAGAAAGTATTATGAAGCTAGTCGGTACAATTATCGCATTGCTGGCAATCAATATTATGTACTCGATGATACTTCAACCTTCACTCTCCACCATTTCAGCGATGGGATGATGACAAAGAAGGGCTAAAGGTAAACGATATGCCATTCATAACCGATATTCTAGATGCGGTATATTCTCTGTTGGTCAATCCCATCAATGTGGAGGTGCTTGCTCTGCAGTATACCGCTGCCATACGCAACATGGTAGTACTCAACGGAATCAACCTCAATCTCAACTACCTGAACTTTTCTGGTGAAGTATTTGGAGGTATCGTGAAGCTTTCGCGAACGGTAGTGCTGCCGATTGGGTATGCGGTACTCGCGTACCTTATGGTGCTGGAGATATATACTCTCTACTCAAAATCAGAGGGGATGGGAGGAGAAGGTGCTATTCATATGCCACTTAAAATAGTCATCAAGATTGTATTGTTTAAGTTCATCATCGATCGTACCCATGATCTACTCGATGCGATATATCGTCTGATACTATATATCCAGAATCAAACCTTCTCATATACTATCGAATATACCATTCCCGACAACGCTGTTAAGCATTTCGTTGATCACGCCAACAGTCTGGATTTCTTAGGAAAGATAATGCTGTTTATCGAGGTCAACGCATATACTCTAATCAGTACCCTTTCACTGGTGATTATCATGATTGTCGCTGTAGCTAGAATCTTTGAGATATATATATATCTGTTCATCGCCCCTATTCCGCTAGCTACACTACCGGGTGGTGAACTCAGTCACATAGGTAAGAATTTCCTGAAAAGTTTCACTGCTATCTGCATGCAGGGGGTGATACTGGCCATAATCCTATTCCTCTATGCTCAGTTTGCCAGCGTGTTTGTGGTCGGTAGTACCCTTAAAGATCATTTCTGGAAGGGGATAACCGGAGTGATTCTGCTCACCTTCTGTCTGTTTAGAAGCGGGAAATGGGCTAGAAGTATCTGCGGTGCTATGTAAAAAATCTATAGGAGACGCATATGGCTATACAGGCTCAGATTCGTAAAGACATCAACGAGTATCAACCCAAACTGTTTTTCGGCCTATCGGCACGTCAGCTCGTTTTCTCTTCACTGGGTGTTGTAGCGGGAATCGGTACATACTTTCTACTGTCTAAGATCGTAGGGCATGAACTGGCAGGATATTTAGTGATTGCTCTGGTAGCACCTCTGTTTGCACTCGGTTTCGTGAAAATAGACGGACAGCCGTTTGAAGCATATCTCATTAAACTCTATCGTTTTGCTATATATCCAAAGGCACGTGTATATACCTCAGTGGTACTGCATCATCCGGATACAAGGAAATTAGTCTCAAACAAAAAGGAGCAAATAAATGCCGGTAGATCAAAAAACCAAAATACAAGAATCGAAACCCGTATCAAAGAATATGATGTCACCGCAAGACAAAGAGAAAACGCGGCAGCATATAAGCGCATTAAATAGTCTGGGGCGACATATCTCTGAGGATAACAAAGTCTTCAGAGAGAAAATTAAGAAGAAGAAACGGATGCAAAAAGGCAACCGTAGGAAGGCGCAGTCCTCCCTGTTCTATCTTCGGATGATAGAGGATGGTATCTGCGAGATTGAAGATGGTGTGTTCAGTAAGACCATCACCTTCGATGATATCAACTATCAGACTGCCAGAAGTGCGGATCAGATATCCATCTTCAAACAGTACTGCGAATTCATCAACTACTTCGATCCTTCGGTACATGTACAAATAACGGTGACAAATAGGTCGATTGACAAGGATGAGTTTCGTCTAAGGATACTCTTTCCATTGATTGGAGATAAATCCGACCGCTATCGCAAGGAGATAAACAACATACTCTCAAGTCGGGCACTCGAAGGGCAGAACTCTCTCATCTGTCGGAAGTATCTGACCTTCACGGTTGAAGCGGAAGGATATATGGAAGCACAGCAAAAACTGCTGCGGCTGGAGAACGACATCATCAGTAACTTCAAACAACTCTCGGGTAACAATATATCCATAAGATCACTGTCGGGACACGAGCGACTTGAACTCATATACTCTATCATGAATCCCGGAGAACCTTTTACCTTCAGCTATGACAATCTGGTGTTCGGGAGCCTATCCAGTAAAGACTATGTGACCCCTGACTATTTTGACTTTACCGAGAAGAACTATTTCGAGATGGATGAGGTCGTAGCCTCAACCATATATATCCGGGATTTTCCATCGGAACTCGGAGATCAACTCATTCGTCAGATTTCAGATATCGACTGCAATCTGACCATCGCTATACACTTCACGAGTGTGGAACAAACCGATGCCATCGAGTTGGTTCAACGCAAGCTGGCTCTCATGAACCAACAGAGGGCTGATGAGACTAAGCGAGCGATTAAAGGTCTATATGATCTCGAGTATATGCCACCTGAGCTCAAATACAGTATCACCGAAGCAGAACAATTGTTAGAGGATCTCAGAAGCCGAAACCAACGAATGTACAAGACCACACTGCTTATAAATACCACCGCTCAAAACCTCGAAAGCCTAACCGACAGCATTGCAAAAATCATGGGTGTTATTCGAAAGAACGGTTGCAGAGGCGGATTCTTGAGTCTAGAACAGGAAGCCGGATTCAACTCCTGTCTGCCATTTGGTAGATGTTTTGTCGATCGAGCTCGTACCATGACCACTACCGGTACTGCCATCTTCGTTCCTTTTACCACCCAGGAGATTATCCACGACAATGGATTATGCTATGGTGTTAACCCACTTTCAGGAAATCTCATCATGGTAGACCGAAAGATACTGCCTAATGCCAACGGTTGGATGCTAGGGGTACCCGGTAGCGGTAAGAGTATGATGGCCAAAGGTGAGATAGTGCATGTGATGCTAAAGAAGGGGATCACCAAAAACCTGAACGATCAGCTGATACGACCGGGAGACGATGTCATAATCATCGATCCGGAAGCGGAGTATACCTCACTAATCAAAGCGTTTGACGGTGAGGTGGTAAAGATATCTGCTGACAGTATCGACTACATCAATCCCTTCGACATAACTGACGGGTACTCCGATGACGAAGCGGGCAAACAGAATCCCATCGCCATGAAATCGGAGTTTATCCTCTCTATGTGCGAGTTGATTATCTCTCGCAACTCTGGAAGGATAGATTCAAAAGAAATATCCATTCTTGATAGGGTCATCGGTCTGACCTATCGTCCATATTTTCTCAGTCATCCTTCCAGTCGGTCGATGCCTACCTTTCGAGACTTCTTCAAGATCCTCAAGGCTCAACCTGAGGTTGAAGCCAAACACCTGGCTTTGTCGCTCGAGCTATACATCGAAGGCAGTCTCTCGCTATTCTCCCATCGCACTACCATCAACACCGACAGTCAGTTTCTAGACTTCGATATATCCGGACTTGGAGGACAACTTCAGGCACTCGGTATGCTGATTGTACTGGATCAGATATGGAATCGAATTACGCTCAACCGTGGACTAGGCAAGCGTACCTGGATATATATCGATGAGGTATACCTCTTATTTATGAACGAGTATAGTTCCACCTTCCTCAAATCTCTCTTTAAACGAGCCCGGAAGTGGGGCGCGGTCATCACCGGGATTACCCAGAATGTCGAAGAACTATTGCAATCAGACGATGCTAGAACCATGCTCTCAAACTCGGAGTTTATCTGTATGTTATCTCAGGCTAAGTCCGACCGAGAGCAGCTGGCAGATCTGC
Source organism: Oscillospiraceae bacterium (assembly GCA_009782665.1). Classification (GTDB taxonomy): domain Bacteria; phylum Bacillota; class Clostridia; order Oscillospirales; family Ruminococcaceae; genus WRIP01. Next base: position 7,338 of record WRIP01000004.1, on the reverse strand, counting down.
TCAGTCTGTCCCCTGAGCAGATTAGTTATGTGACCAACTCGCAGCCCGGTCAGGGTATCATATATTGTTCCGGTGCAGTTGTACCATTCATCAATACCTATCCTTCGAATACTGAACTACATAAGCTTATGACAACCAAAATTGATGATATCAATACCTATAGTGTATGATATGTTTCTTGATCTCACAAAAAGAGCTGGAGTAGCTTTATAAAAATAGCTACTCCCGTTCTTTTATTATGGTCAAATCGTGAGTGCCCTCAGATACTTTTGCCTGAGCTGCTCATCTATGTTTTCCTCAATCCTGACAGCTGTTACTACCGGCCTGTACCTCCATATATCATCGGGGCTTAACTTTGCTGTTCTACAATACTCCTTCAGATATACCTCGACCATATCCTCCAGCTGTTCTTCGAGTAATAGACAGCTTCGGCAGACATCGATATATGGGTTGCCGCTACAGGCATCAACCCAATCGATAATATAATAGCTGTGAGGGGATTGTATTACATTCAAGGGATGAAAATCACCATGACACAAGCAGTCGGCTTCTTGTAAATTCTGTGATATGAAGGTAAGCATTCTGGCTTTTATCTCTCCATCAAGAAATCTACCTCTGTTGATTTTCGATTTCATTAGTTCATGCTGATGGGTTAATCCTGGCGCCTTTACTGTATGTACCTTGAAATGAAGTCGGGCCGTTATTTCAAGACCTTCAATCATTTCATCTCGAGACATATTGAATGTTACCGGATGGCTGCCGACAATATACTCCATTTCAACTGCCACTACATTATCACCTAGCTGCCTTACATCATAAATCTTTGGAACCAGAAGTCCCGCTTCATATGCAACCCTTTGGTTGTTAGCTTCATGCAGCGCTTCACTTATAGGTATATTTTTATACAGTTTGACGACAGTATTATTGTCTCCTAGGTATACCTTTGATGCTCTTCCTTCACCAATCAACTCCATATCCATATAGCTTTCTATTCGTGATCATATAAAAATGACCGTTACATATCATATACTTCTGCTGCATATTTCTCTCTCTATATCAGCTTGATTCAATTATCTCACAACTGCTCAAGATTAGATATATCTACAGTAAATTAGATGCTTAAGTCCAAATACACATGATGCTTGTATCACAATACACCTAACATTAAGGTTACTTGTAGGTTTTTTGCAATATATTGACCGAATACTGTTCAAATGTGCATACATTTTTGTGCACTATTACTTTTACAAGAGTATATTTTCGTCAGTTTGTCATCTTGAGCCGCAGGTTACTTCAACGTTTATACTATCATCAGTGACCAGCCCAATTATTCAGCTCCCCCGTGAGCGCACCAATAGGTGCACCTAGGCAATAACTAACAGAAGGATAATGGGCTGGTCATACATATGCTTATTTTTTCCTCTAATGTCTAGTGGCTTAACAATATACTGAAAGAGTATCCTAACGATGATTTCAATCCTCGCAACCGACGATCACTATAACCGAATAGTTCAGTTTAATCTAGAGGAGGAGCTAAACCGGCGAGGATTCTGGAACATCATACGTATCCCGGAGGGTAATCCCGTTACGGTCAATGACTTTGTTAAGTCATTTATCATAGATAATGATATTGAGAATGTTCTTATAGACATTGATGTTTACGAGAATAAACTTAAAGTCATAGAGCTGATTAAGAAACTCAGTATACTCAGCGGTTTTGATCTCTATATTGCCGCATTGGGATACACCAGAAAAGACACACTTATCAAGCATCTGCTTGAAGTTGGGGTTGATGCCGGCAGTATCTTCACAGGTTCGATTGATTCAGTCTGTAAACTACTGGCTTCCAACATCCTCAAGGAACCGGAGCGAATTCAACTTGAGCTGCCTAAAGATACGGTAGAAGAACCGGAGCGAATTCAACTTGAGCTGCCTAAAGATTCGGCAGAAGAACCGGAGCGAATTCAGCTTGAGCTGCCTAAAGATTCAGCAGAGGATTCGGTATTGCAAATTAAAACGAATAACGATAGTCTACCGAGCAGTATTGCTTCTCCTGTTGATGCCGAGATTCAAGATATGCTCGGGGCAATGAACAGCCGGCTTATGGAAATCCTAGGCGAGTCGGATAAACTAAAGAGAACTGGAGATAGCCCGGGCGACATTGTAAGAGAGTCAGCTGTTAAGAAAAAGACTGAAGTTCAAATCATTGACCATTCAAAGAAGGACACAATCCCATCGGAGGTTGTTCCTTCTTCTCTATTTGAAGAGGAAAATGTTTTACCAGATACCGATTCTATCATCGATAGCATAACTCAAAATGATGATACGCTGGAAACTGTATTTGAAATCCAACCTTTAACGTCATTAGAGCAACGGGTTGCATCGTACATCGAACCTATTGACTCAGAACAAATAGTTGAGCCGGATGTCGAAACTATAGATTATCGGCCGAATGTGCAGGATCATATCATTGATCTTCAAAATCCTGTACTGTCGCACCTTCCATCCGAGCACAACCAACAATCGCTCACACAAGATATTGACGCAATACACAAAGTGAGAGAGAGCGTAGAACAATCCTATTATGACTTCAACCAACAACAAGAAATAAGACCAAGAGAAATTTCTTGCTTTGATCAAACAGAAGACATAAAGGAAAGAGAAGCTTCTGGCATTAATCAAGAAATAGAAAAAGTTGCAGCAGATACTTCACCACATAAAGAGACGGTAGAAACGGTTGAATCCTATCCCCGCTTCTACACCGCTAGGCATATGGCAGCCACAATCGGTGTCATCGGAGCCGGAAGACGGGTCGGTACGACCACCCAGGCACTGCAGATAGTACAGTATCTGAAAACTAACGGTTACTCTGCTGCAGTGATCGAGATGAACCAAACCGGGCATCTGTTGTCACACCTGAGATTCATGCCTGAGCATATGCAGATGCAGCATATACAGGACAGCAACCACTTCACGATAAATAACATCGACATATATCGAATGCCTCGTTCAATCATCGAAGCCAAATCCCTCTATGACTATGTGGTTTGTGATTACGGAGACAGAAGTGATACCGATATTACCTCCTTTCTCGAGCGTGATGTAAAGGTAGTGGTCGGTTGTATCAAACCATATGAGGTCAAGCTACTTGAACCTTTCTTCTCTATCGACAGCAAAGACCTAAACTATATCTACAGTTTTGTCGACAGGTCGCTGTGGGATGATATAAGGGATGAGATGGGTAGTGCTGCCGACAGGACCTACTTTGCAGGATATGCTCCGGATATCTTTCGTTATGCATCAGACAACCACATCTATGAAAAGATACTCCCGGAAACCAACCGGAATCTGCAGAAGGATATATCTAAGCCAGATGAAAAGAAGGGGTTGTCGCTATCTAAACTGTTTCAGATAAAGATAACAAAGGAAGAGATAAATGGGAATATACGCGACAAAGAACAAATCCCCTCGTTCTGAGTTTCAGATCCCTCTGCTCAGATCCTATACAAAAAAACAACAACAGGCCAAACAACAGGAAGAGTTGAGAGCAGAGTACAACATTAGTAGGCAGAATCTGCTAATCGTAGAGAAGAAGAACGCTATTGCACAGATACTTCGAACGATGTTTCACGCACTCTTTACAGTAACAAGGGTCATCATAAACGTACTGCTCATTGCGTTAGCGACCATCGGTCTTGCCGGTATCATATATCCAAACACCCGAGCAGAGCTAATGAAAACCGGTTATGCCATACTGCATGAGGTGTTGGGATACTTCAATCTTCTATCGTCCTAAGCCGATTCTACGAGGTAGTACAGATGTATGATTCAAAAGACAATCTGCCGGTTGTAGTAGAAGAAAACAAAATGTTGCTGTATCAACATACCGACCATACTCGTTTCATGCTCACCGAGCGCGATAGCAACGACCTGTTTGCGACAGCAGATCTGTACGATCAAGCCCTCATATCCTACAAGGAACCTCCGGGTTTAGAACCTACTAACTCTAAGCACAGCTTTACTTCCAAACTGGCTTCAACCAGATTAGAGAACAGTCTTCCGCTCAATCCCATCCGAAAGCAACCGAATCCGGCTGTATTAGCGAGAATAGGCGGAAAAGTCGGGGAAACGTTAGTCTCTACCTCCGCTTCGGTCATATCGGCTTCTTTTAGAGGCAGCGAGAATTATTCGTCGCTGGAAATGACCGACAAGACTATTGAAGCCACCGCTAGCGTCGTTAATCGTATTAGACAGATAGTCGACAGTTCGCGACGTCGACTAGTTCAGCTACAAAGCAAGATGGGTAGTAAGAGTACAATCGCTACGGTTACCTCAAAGGCAGTTTCATCCGTAGCTGTCACTACCGCGACCTCAGCTTCAGGGGCAGGAACTGTTATGGCAGTAGTTTCGGTTACAGCTGTGGCACTGCTAATGATGATGGTAATCCTCCTTATGGTCATAATCACAGTCGCCTCTGCTGCAAGTCTAGTCACCGCTTATTCAAATCAAATGTATTGGCCGTTGGAAAACAACAGATATATCTCAAGCCACTTCGGAGAAAGGGAAGTTCTGATGATTAACGGGACCGAAACACGACCTTTTCATACCGGTGTAGATATCCCCGCTCCCGAATCTACTCCTATTGGCGCTGCTTCGTCCGGTACTGTTTCCTTTACCGCAATGATGGATTACGGTTACGGCTATCACCTTCAAATTGTTCATGAAAATGGGTACGAGACACGATACGCACATATGTCAGAGATATATGTCAGCCCAGGACAGTATGTGTATGCGACCGAGATCATCGGAACGGTCGGGAGTACCGGTACATCCTCAGGAAATCATCTGCATTTCGAATTATGGTATCTCGGTAGTCAGATAGATCCGCTTTCAATTGAGTATCTCGAATGGGGTATGGTCCTTTTCGACTAGGAGTTGTTATGGGTTATGTTGGAACGTAAATATATATGTGAGGAGCGGTTATGAAAAAATGTCTTAAAGTATTGGCATTGTTGTTGTGTACTTGTCTGTTGCTGCTAATTAGTCCTCGGTTTAGTGTTAACGCCGAGACGGTGACTGCAACATACTGGGCACTGAGTGCGTATCCATATACCTTTGGATATGCATCGGGATTACCCGGACCCTTTGATTTTCCGGGACAGGGCTACTATTTCGGTTTCTCAGCTGGAGGGAATATAGCCTATTGTATCGACCGTACCAGTCAGATACCGAGTGGTGAACAAACCCTCTATGGAACCGATTGGGGCGGTCTTGCTGCATCCACCAAACGAGATGTGGCACTCGCCTTGCTCTATGGATATGACGGAGCAACGAGATATGGTCATTCTGCGGATACCGAACGGGTAGCTACACAGATGGTTGTATGGTTAACCACCCATGCATTACTCGGTACCGGCTATGAGGCAGCCTTCCGGGAACATGCAATCACCGGCAGCTACAGAGGGGATGTACTGGATGTATATGACAAAATATTGAGACAGATGAAAAGTCATTTCACCATACCATCATTTGCCTCAACCTCGTCCTCCAACGCCAAGGTATATACAGCCGGGTTTGATGCAAATACAAAGCTTCATACCCTGACTATCTCCGACTCAAACAGCGTTCTGGGCAACTTTAACATCGTATCCCGATTGAGAGATATGGGATATGGTGTGACATCATCCGGCAACTCGATTACCATCACCTCCGAGCAGCCATTTAATGAATCAAGGACTGTTTCCGGATTCAGAACATCTAATTACTCGGTCAACTCATTGCTTATTAGAGACATCTCCTATCTGGCAGGTACGAATGTTCAGGCGAAGGTAGCTCTTTCTGGCGAAAGACATGCACCAGAAGCAGTAAATGCATACTTCAAGCTGCGGTCGGGTCAGGGTTCAATCGTCATTAGTAAAACTGATTCCGACACCTCGAATCCGGTTGGGGGAGCGATTTTTGAGCTGCTGGATGCTAACGGAAACTCTTGTGGCTATATGACTACCGATGAATACGGTCGTGCGATGATCGATAATTTAGTATATGGAATATATTCAGTTGTTGAGGTTGAACCCGCCTTTGGATACCAGCCTAATGAAACGGTCTATGATGTCATATTGAACCGCAGTACCGTTACAGTGGACATCGAGAATGATTACAAGATGGGAAGATTACAGCTACTTAAGACCTCATCCTTTGATGAGAGGATACTGCCAGATGCTGTGTACGGACTGTATAGCTGTGAGGATGATACTCTCATGGAAGAGCTAACTACCGATGAAACCGGATATGCTCTGTCAGAATTTGTGAGATACGGTGAATACTACCTGCAGGAGCTCATATCACCTGCTCGGTATCATCTGGATATTGATAGCTACGACGTAACTATCGGTGAGATTCATGGTAGCAGTACAGAGTTTCATACCAAAGATGCTCCAATAATCGGCGTATTCCGACTCAGCTATGAAGCAGAGGACATTAGAATGCTATATGTCGTGGATAGTATTAATGCTCCGAATACAGGTATCGATTGGGATGGTGATGACGATATGAATCTTAATTATCCCGAGCGTGTATCATCTGCCACAGCGTCAGGTAGCATTACTAATATCCCGGAGGATAGTATTTCGATTTCGCTTCAGACGGTACAAAAAGAAACATCCGGCGAACATAAAACGTCACTGCCGTGGTACATAATCGCTGCAATTACGGTTGCCGGTATATCGATTACCGCAATCATCATAATCGTCATTAAGAGAAGGAGGGTATACTACACATGAAACATATTCTACGAATGCTTATCTCCTGCCTTATCGTTGCTATCTGTCTTTCTTCCGTCATCGTGACTGTTGATGCCGAAGAAACTACTGAACTGCTCTCAACTGACAGTAAACGAGAGGGAGTAACCATCACGATAAAGTATATGGGGTTAGGTGAGAAAAAGATTCCTGAGAGCTATATGTATCTTCATCCTAAAACCAAAGAACTGTTAACGCTGGAGCTCAGCGAGGCTAGCTACTCCCCAGGTGTAATTTCAGGTCGTACCGGCTATGTGCAGGCAGAGATAGATTACGGATGGCAGAGTACTACACCCCTTCCGGATAACGTGATTACGATAGATTACTATGATAACTTGAGTCAGAAGACGGTGACAGCAAACGTAAGTTTCAATCGCCTTGATATGGTAGAGAATTTCAGATGGCTTAATGATGTCGAGGCAATGGCAGTATTTGAAATCTATGAAGCTGAATACTATCTGTTAGAGGGCAGTGACATATATATCCCCTACAACAATCTATTTCCGGAGATAGGAGATCAACAACAGGAAATTGTTAAGGC
>WRIP01000003.1 GCA_009782665.1 Oscillospiraceae bacterium | reverse complement strand
CAAATTTATCAAGGAACAGCAAAAGAATTTTTTAGAGAATGTTATAAGTAACGCTGATTTCAAATGATGTCCTGATTCGTGCTTAGAATCGATTACCCCGTTAGTTTCCAAGAGAAGTGAATATACTGAGAGTATGTGTCGTTCTTCCTCTGGAGCATACTCCGATACAAGGAGTATCATCCCTGTCAGTAACCCTTTAGAAGTATCGTTAAAGTATTCACTAGTCTCATTCTTAGTACCTCCGGCAACACCTCCGTCTGTGTTTTCAACTAAGGATGAAGCAAGTATTTTGGCATATCGTTCTGCCTGTCCGTAATAGACTGCCTTCTCTCCTTCGGTTGGTGCTGCTTTGTATTTATCTATAGCTCTATTCACCTTATACATAATCTGATAGTGAGCACTGAGTGATATGTCACGGAAGTTTAATACCGGTGTTTCATAGCCGTTTTGCTGTAAGAAATCTTTACAGCTACCATACAGTTCTCCTTTGATATCTATGATCACCATGGAAGCACCCTTGTTGGCATTATCTTTATTAGCACTATGGTTTTTGGTTACCATAGCATTGTAGTAGATGGAAGGGATTATTATCCGTTTGTTTTACCTCCTCCGAGTGAAGTTAATAGCAAAAGGTTATGATCTGAAGTATCTACCAGCCATGATGACTTATCATGACCTACTATAATGCCGACTTCAGTTTCATTGCCGAATTTCACATTATCATATACTCTTTCTATCTCTTCTACAGTCATAAACTGTGCATTGCCGTGTTTTTTCTTTTCTAGTAATTTCTTGCTCTGGTTAACTGCATTGGCACTATGCGTCACGGCGTCGTTTTAGTTCTTCAAATGCGCTTTCAATTTGCTCTAGTGTAATCTCGTGCCCGCCAATGAACACAACAAAATTATCTGCAGTAACCGAATCCGACAGACCCATCTCTTTCAGCTCCTCGTGGGTGCGTTCTAGATGGTATCCTACATAGCGTTTTTGACAGTCGCCAACCGCAAGCAGGTAATCGGTTGTTCCTGACTCATTATCCGAACCTTGAAATACCGTCTTATTAGATGCCAGTATTCTAATGAAACTCAACTCCTCTAAAGAGTGTTGCTTAACAAACTCCAGTACCGTCTGTTCGCATTTCGAACAGACAATATTCATTGATGTCAAAGTATTGAAATAGTCCTCTCTGTTCATAGGGCAACCGGGTATGAATTGACCCAGATTGCGATACTTTTGCTGTATACAATCTCCGACCAGGATACAAGAATCACCTAACTCTGTGTCTTTACTTAATGTTCCCGGTCCGTAGATGATATCCACCGACTTAATCAGACTCTCAGGAGAGGTGAAACGATGAAGGGTACCCTGTGCGACCGCTCTGCAGCGTGAGCAGGAACCCAGATCATGCAGATGTATCTTTCCTGCGGTCATCTCCTCTATCTGTTCAGCCGGTGTCATAAACGGAACCGCGGCTTGCTCGATAGACATCCCATGGATATTGATGTAGTCGAGATTGCAGTTACCTAATCCGTAATCATCAGCCCATTGCAGGTAACGCACACGGGGATTTTGTTGCATGATATGTGTACAGACCACATCAACCGCTACCGGGTCCGCACCCATGACCATCCTATTGGCAAATCGTGGATGATCGAAATATGTTCCACCGGCAATCCCTTCCATGCCGATACGCCCGTCTACTATCGTAAAGTCAGGTTTGCGGATACGTGCAAGATCAATCAAACACTGCTCGATGGCAAAATCTCTGTGAGTCTTTTTTCTAAGATCGGCAGAGGCTAAGCCGAAACTATTCTTAATAGCTGCTGTAACACATACAGTATCGTGATTCTTTAACAAAGGTAGGGTGATGAATACGTCAACATCCAGAACTAACTTTGGGAAGGAAACGGTATTTACATACATGGCATCGGAAATATCTACATCCACTCGTTCGGCATAGGTAAAGTCAACCAATTCCACCCCGTAGTGTTCGCACATATCAACATATCCGTATTTTTCAAATGCTTTTCTGGTCATATCACCCGTTAGGGTGTTCTCTCCGCAGTATATTTTACCGGGATTACAATGCTCCCTAATCAGTTCTACCAATGCCGCAGCTAATCTGACGTCGGTGGTTCCACCAGTGATGGGATCCACTGCAGCGGTCAGATTTGGTTTAATCAGAACGCTTTGTGAGGGTTTAATAAATTTCTCTATACCCCCCAATGCATCAAAACCGCGTTTCAGAACCGACTTAATTAATCCGTTTCCGGTGGATATATATATATCGCTGAATGGTTTGATGGGTTGCAGCGGTACTTTTCTCAACTCAGGCATCTTTTTTGCTCCTTATATATCCATATTTATCAGTTTTACCCGGTTAAGCAACCGGGATTACTCTTGTTTGAATCTACCTAATCATGCGGCAGGATGCCTTTGGCACGTTCAATGTCCGAACGTATAGTGTCCTTGAGTATACTCAAGCTATCAAACTGTTCTTCAGCGCGTATCATCCGTAACAGCTCCACCCGAAGCAGGGTGTTATCAGGAATACTACCCTCAAAACAGAAGATGTGTGTATCGGCATAAACCTCATCGGAGTTGAGTTTAGTTGGTCTGGTTCCGATATATGTTACAGAATCAAGGCTGTTATCACCAAAGGATATCCGCGAAGTGTATACACCGAACTTAGGCAGTAACAGATGATCATCCAAGTGTTGACTGACGGTGGTATAGTCGATACCTATTCCCGTCTGCTTAGTGATGGTATCCGCTTGATAGAGATAGTTGAATCCCAGCAGCGTTGATGCTGCTAAGACATCTCCTGCTTCCACTAATCGTTTTACCCTGGTGGTGCTGATAATACCATTATCCATCACAAAAGGCACTACATTAACCTGAATCCCATGAGAACGGGCTAATAATCTCATGACCGAAACGTCGCTGTCTCTGCCTTTGCCAAAACGGAAGTCCTCTCCACAGTTAATCACGGCAGCGTTTAAGCACTTGTGTCCCAGAATATTTGCGATAAACCCTCTGCCGGACATCTGTCGAATCTCTTCGAAAGGGACTTCCACAATCAAATCTATCCCCATCCGTTCGATCTTTTCGTAGATGACCGATCGATCAAAGAGATCAGCGTTCCCCTTATCTCCCGGACGTTGGTTTGAAAAGTTAAAGGTAAAAACGGTTGCTCGCAGATGCATTTTTTTAGCATAGGCAACCGTTTGCCTCATGATTTCGCGGTGTCCTCTGTGCATTCCGTCGAAATATCCTAAAGCAACCGATGTTTTCATATTGAGCGGTTGAATCTCAGTAAAAATTTTCATGTAACCTCCGGCTGCTAGACGAATCTGGCAACTGTTTTGAGCTTTCCACATGCGTTGCAGGCAACTGCTATCATTGAGTTTTGATAGTATACACCTACCTGTGCGGTTTGTTCTACAGTATCGACGGTAATACTTGCACCGTTCATAAACCTCATATACTGTTGTTCGGTGAGTGTTACCCTCTCAAGCGCGGTAAAAAGCCTGTCGACCGGTTGAATAAAAGATCGGTCACCGGACTTTAGGCATACTTCAATCTCATCTAGACTCAAACAGTCACCTTCAGTAAACGGACCACTCTTGGTTCTCCTGAGACGGGATAGAGTAGCGACTGCCAAACAACCTTTTGCAATATCTTCGACTAACGTACGTATATATGTACCTTTGGAACAACATACATCGATGGTGAACTCCTGTTGTTTAGTGTCATATACCAGTAATTTCATCGAGAGTATCTCGATGCTGCGGGGTTCGCGTTCTATCATCCCTCCGGCACGGGCGATATCATATAGCGGTCTCCCGTTGACCTTGAGGGCGGAATACATAGGAGGTATCTGCTCGTATGGTCCGACAAAGGATTCAATAACCTCTTGCAGCTGTGACTTTTCAGGTAAACCGTTGCTGCGTTCAATCGTCTCTCCTGTAATATCGCCCGTATCAGTCTGACGACCAAATACTGCAGTTGCAGTATATCGTTTACTATTGTCCTCTAGTCGGTCCACCGCTTTTGTGGCTTTACCAATAAATATTGGGAGTACTCCAGTCGCTAACGGATCCAACGTTCCGCCGTGTCCGATTCTTCTGATTCCGAGTAATCCTCTCAGCTTTGCCACAACGTCAAAAGAGGTAAAAGATTGAGGTTTATCTACGGCAAACACACCGACTTCGGGATATGGCATCTGTCTTGTTTCCTTGGTATTAGTATCTATTCTGAATTCTTCAGGAAGGAGATGACGGTATCGATAGTTTTGGTCTGTATCTCGGTCATATCACCGGTACATTCAAACGCTGCTGCTCCTTTATGACCTCCACCACCGAACAGCCGGCATATGGCTGAAGCATCAACCTTATCCGAACTGCGAACCGAGCATTTAATACTGCCTTTAGAAGTTTCTCGAAAGGTTAACCCGACCTCGACCCCATCTATGGCTCTTGCTAGAGGAGAAATATTGGTCATATCTTCTTCTACCGCTCCAGACAGCTCAAACATGTCACGGGTTACGGTCGTAACAGCAATCTTATCATCCAGATAAAACTTCAATGATGCAATGGCTAACTGTTGAAGCTGCAGAAACTCTTTTGTCTTGGATTCGAACAACACGCGATTGAGCATCCCAAGATCTATATCTGTTTCTATCAATCGAGCGGTGACATAGTGGGCGTTTGCGGTGGTGTTCCGATACTTAAAGCATCCGGTGTCGGTGGATACTCCAGTATATATGGCAGAGGCAATATATTCATCAAGCTTAACCGAAAGTGTGTCAATCAACTCATATACAATCTCACAGCAAGATGCATAACTACTATCAACCAGATTGTATGATGCATACATTGTATTACTGTCGTGATGATCTATCGACAGTAAGATACCTTCACATGGGTTCATAAAGTCTCCGAGTTGTGATAACGAACCAGCATCAACTGAAATGACGACCGAAGGTGAGAAGGTTTGTGACTGAAGGTCATACAGTTCGGTGAGATAACTATACATTGCCGGTATCTTGTCGCAACATCCGACCATTACAGTCTTTCCGAGGTGTCGTAATGCTGACCATAATGCATAGGCACAACCTATAGTATCACCGTCGGGATTGCGATGCATCTGTACTAAGATTCTATCGGAATCCATTATCAACCCGACAGCTGTACCGATATCTATTATCTCATTCGTTCTGTTCGTTTTCATTCTTTCTGCTGAATCCTTCAATTATATTGTCTATCTTAAGTGCATACTCTGCTGAATCATCCGCAACAAAGATTAGTTCTGGTATCTTTCGTATATGCATACTGACGGCGAGTTGTGAACGCAGATGCCCGGCAGCAGATTTCAATACACCTGTGGCTTCCTTTGCCTTATCATAACCCCCAATAGAACCAATATATACCTTTGCATATGACAGGTCGTTGGTTACATCCACCCGCATCACCGACAGGAAAGAATCGATACGCGGATCCTTCAAGGTAGGTAACAGCATCGAGAGTTCCTTCTTGAAGTCCTGATTGAGTCGCTGTTGTCGTCTAGACGGCATCTTAACTGTTCTCCTTAGTCCATATACTCTTCTATTATGTAGGATTCGAAGATATCTCCTACCCTAAGATCCGCAAATCGACTCAGCACGATACCGCACTCAAAAGACTCTCTGACCTGACTCACATCATCCTTAAAGCGTCTCAGGGTAGCTATGCTGTCATCCTGAATGATGATCCCGTCACGTACCACACGTATGAGACTTTCTCGGGAAACTAAACCTGATAGCACATAACACCCGGCAACCGTTCCAACCGAAGATATTTTGTATACTTCTCTGACTTCGATACGGCCTTGTTCCTGTTCGCGTTGTTTAGGTGCACGCATCCCTCGAATAGCCAACTCCACATCCTCGATGGCATCATAGATGACACGATACATCTTAATCTCTACACCCTTCTGCTCCGAATCGCTTCGGGCATTGTTATCTGGTCGGACATTAAATCCTATGATTATCGCTCCACTGACATCTGCCAACATCACATCACTGGTATTTATGGCTCCGACGGCGTCGTGGATTATCCTCACACGTACTTCCTCGTTGCCTAACTTCTCAAGGGATTGTTTTAAGGCTTCAGCAGACCCTTGAACATCCGCCTTGACGATGATGGGTAGTTCCTTCAACTCACCCTCTGCAATATGACTGAAAAGATTATCCAGCGTTATCTTAACTCCGGAGTTCCAAGATTGTTGTTGTTGTTCGGTTCGACGTCTAGCAATGAGCTCACGGGCTAAGCGTTCATTCTCGACCGCGTTAAAACTGTCGCCAGCTACCGGTACCTCTACTAGCCCGGTAATCTCCACCGGTGTAGAAGGTCCTGCTTGCTCCAGCTTATCTCCACTATCATTCTGCATGTTACGCACACGCCCTACCGATGTGCCGGCTATGACATAATCTCCCAGGCTGAGCGTTCCGTTTTGTACCAGTATGGTAGCAACCGGTCCGCGTTGTTTATCTAATTTAGCTTCAACCACCGTACCTCTTGCGAGACGATCGGGATTTGCCTTGAGTTCCTTGACCTCAGCAACCAACATAATCATCTCAAGCAGTTCCTCGACACCTTCACCGGTCAATGCGGACACGTTGGTGACGATGGTATCTCCACCCCATTCTTCCGACACCAACCCATATTCGGTCAGTTCTTGTTTGATTCTGGCAGGATTGGCTTCTGGTTTGTCTATTTTGTTAATCGCAACGATGATGGAAACGTTGGCATCCTTCGCATGGTTAATCGCCTCAACTGTCTGCGGCATTATTCCGTCGTCTGCCGCAACAACCAAAATGGCAATATCGGTTATTGATGCACCACGCGCACGCATGGAGGTGAAGGCTTCATGTCCCGGAGTATCCAAGAAGGTAATCTGCTTCTCTCCCAAGGAGATCTGATATGCACCTATATGTTGGGTAATACCTCCGGATTCTCCCTCGACCACATTGGTTTTACGAATATAGTCAAGCAGTGAAGTCTTACCATGGTCTACATGTCCCATGATAACCACAACTGGAGGACGTTCTGTTAAGTTAGAGTTATCTTCACCAGACAGATCATCGGTGATGTTGAGACGTTCCTCTATGGTAACGTTTATCTCTCGGGTATATGCAGCACCCATTTCTTCAGCAACATATGAGGCAGTATCATAATCTATGATATCGCTCACCGAAGACATATGCCCTAACCCCATCAAGATCTTTATGACGGTGGGGGAAGCGGTTTTCAGACGATTAGACAGCTCTCCAACCGAGATCTCGTCCGGTATGGTAATTCTCAGCTGTGCTTTTCTTGCCTTCTCTAGCTGAATGCGTTCCAAACGTTGCGCTTCTGTTTCCTGTCTTTGACGTTGTGACGGACCTCTTCGCTGCCTTGAACGTTGATTCAGCTTCTGTCTATTTGTTTGATTGCGATTGCGTTTGAGATCACCTTCGGGTTGTGATGATTGAGCGATATTTTCATATCGGTCATCAAACCGTTCGACGTTGATGACGGTAGCGCTAGTGTCTATAACCCGAACCTCTCGTTCCCGGCTGGGTGCCGGTCCGCTCGGACGTTTGGGCTTTGCCTCTTGCTTAGCTACTGCGGTTGTAGTTGCCGGTGTAGTTGGTTGAGCAGCGTCTGCTTTGGGAGCTCTCGGGGGTATGGCAATTGCGGGACCCATAAACGGCTCAAAACTCTCAACCATGTTCTGTCTGGTTATTTGGTCGAAGAAAAAGTTGAGCTCATCATCGGTTAGGTTGGTAGTGTGCTTTTTTCCCTCCCCGAAAGAACCTAGAATAGCTATAGTGTCCTTGTTAGCTATCGCGAAATCCTTCGACAGATCTCCCAGTTTGTAGGTAATTGTCATATATCCTCCTCAAGCGTCTTGCTCAACAACTCCATAAAATTTATATCACTTATGCCGGCAATAACAAAACTTCTCCTCAGTACGCTTTCGATATCGTACTGGGTAAACGGCAGCTTAATCACTTCTACCCCTTCGGCATACTTTAGCATCTTCTTCAATGTCCCTTCCGATATATCGGAGGTAGTGACAATGCTCACGAGCTGCTTTTGCAGCAGAGCGTTCTTGGTCGGGGTAAATCCTATCGTCAGTTTACCCGCTCGTATTGCCATAGATAGCGTGGAAATCGCTCTATTCATCTTCCTCTTCCGGGAGTTCATCAAAAAGCCTAACAAATATCTCCGGCTCAATATCAGTCTCAAGTGCACGTTGCAGGGCTTTGGTCTTTTGTGCTTTTTTCAGACAAACCTCCTTGCGACAGATGTATGCTCCTCTGCCGGACTTTTTACCGGTCAGATCTATGGAAATCTCTCCTTCCGGGCTCTTAACCACCCGGACCAACTGCTTTTTGGGTAGGTTCTCCCGACAACCGACGCACATTCTGATAGGTACTTTTCGTTGCTTCATATCGTTAATCCTGAACTATTCCTATTCTCCGAAAAACCCGCTCTCCGGCTTAATATCGATTTTGTATCCGGTCAATCTGGCAGCCAGACGTGCATTCTGACCACGGTTGCCGATTGCTAAAGACAATTGGTCATCCGGGACAGTAACCACACAGGTCTTAGCCTCGAGATTGGTGATATCCACATTCACCACCTTGGCAGGTGATAACGCTTCGGCAATGAAGAGTTTGGGATCTTCATTATACAGCACAATATCTATCTTCTCACCATCCAGTTCGTCGACTATCTGTGAAACTCTCGCCCCTCGCGGACCGATACAGGCTCCTCTAGGATCTACGTTACTGTCGGAGGAAAAGACCGCTATTTTTGTGCGGATACCCGCTTCACGAGCGATGCTCATGATCTCGACTACTCCGTCGAATATCTCCGGTACCTCCATCTCAAACAGTCTCTTGACTAGATTGGGATGTACCCTTGAGATACTGACTCTGGGACCTCTGTCGGAAACCGAGATGTCGGAGACATATACCTTTATGATATCGCCTTCATAGAGTTCCTCATCGGGAATCTGTTCCGATTTGAGTAGCGATGCTTCGGTGTTGCCAACCTCAACAAACACCATCCCTCGTCTTGGGTCCACACGTACCACGGTGGCAGGCAGTATCTCTCCCTGTTTTCCCTGCAGTTCCTGGAGTACCTGATCACGTTCAGCCTCACGGATACTCTGGCGAATTACCTGTTTGGCATTCTGAGCCGCAATGCGCCCGAACTCCTTGGTTTTGAGAGGTATATCTATGACCGAACCGATTCTTGCACGAGCCTTAATACTTTTACCTTCTTCCAATGACAGCTCTGTTTCGGGGTTGGTGACCTCCTCAACAACCGTCTTTCGTAGATATACATTCAAACTCTTTTTTTCGGCATCTGCCTCAACGATGATGTTATCACCGCTGCCGTAATCTCGTTTTGCTGCAATGGTTATTGCATTACAGATTTTTGAAAGCAGGAGTTCTGCAGAGATACCCTTCTCCTTTTCCAGCATTTCCAACGCATTAAAGAATTCCGCGTCCATAGTTTAGATCTCCTCCCAGTCTTCATCAGCTGCTTTAATGTAAGCTGTATCTTTTCGTGTGATTATCTTGGTATTATCAAGTGTAAAGGTAGTCGTATCAAATGAGGTGAGGTTCCCGGTATAGTCTCGATTATTTTCCGTGTCGGGGCGTATGAGTCGGACCTTTACAGGACGACCTATATATACCTCAAGCTGAAAATCTGTCTTTATTGTTCTTCCCAATCCCGGAGAGGATACGCTGAGATAGTAGGGGTTCTCGGTGGGATCGAGTTGGTCCAGTAGGGGATCTATTGTTCGACTCAGTTGTTCACAGTCGTCAATCGATACACTCCCCTCCTTATCGATGATAATATGCAGATACCAATCGGATCCTTCCTTTTCGTATCTCACATCCCAGAGTAATAGTCCCAGCTCAGTTGCGATAGGTTCTACCAACTCTCTGACGACCTGAGCTGTATTTTTGCGTTTTGCCATAAAACACCTTTCTCTATCATAATGAGGTGATTCAACAAATGAGAGAGTGGGAACCCCACTCTCAACATCATCTACATCCAACAAGAACAGTCTATCATAAACGTTCGTTTTATGCAATAGTCGTCTCTTTCAGTTTTTTAGGGTGTTGGTATAGCAAGAAACAGATGAACTGTTCAAGGCAGCAGAAGCAACAACTTGTAAGTAGTACTAAAGGTACAAAAAAGTATCTGAATTCTTGACTCTGTACAGTAATTAGAAAGCTAGAATAGAAAAATACAGCAGTGAAGTAGACGGTCATTAATTGGTTAGCTAATTCTTTTTCTACGATACGTTTAACTAGAAGGATTAATGCTAGTACAACAGAAAAAACAAGCCATGGCATACGTATGAAAGATGAAGAATCCAAAAAGCGGTTATAGATATCGTGAAATCCTCGACGTAGCTTAGTATCTTTCATGTTAAACTCACCCATTCTCTCATCTCGATTATAGTCGTATTCAACATTATCTAAAGGTTGTGATATGCCCAGTGTTCGTGCGATAAATCGACCTTTAACCAAGAAGAATGTTTTTGTTTCATTCTTCAGTAGATATAGATAATTTTTGATTATTCTGTTCCCGTTATTTCCTTGCCCTGCTTTATAGTTCGATAGATAGGTATTTACACTATTGATAGAATTATAGTTTACTGTAGTTACTCCTAAAAGGGTTGCGCCTTCCTCTTCCCCTAAATAATCGAGCATACTCATATACTCGTACTTGTCAGGCATCTCTTTTATCATGCAAACCATTTCCCATACTAACCCCATATATTTGCTTCCTTTTCCATATTTAAATCCAAAGTTCAATATGAGAGGAAGCAAAGTAATGGTAAGAACAGCTAATATGGTAGTAATGGTATGAATAACAATAGACCAATACGCTTTAATCTTAATGGATAAACGTATGATTGAATAAATAACTACAGGTAAAACAGTAAAAGCATTTTGACGAAAACCTATAATACATAACCATAGGTAAAAACACACTACACTATACCAAACTAAACCTCCCTTTTTTGAAGCTAAAGCGGTATGGTCAATTCTTAGAATGATAAGAAGTAATGCGAGCAATGCAGTTACACATCCGATTGACATCTCTACATAAATACTAAACCCGAAGTAGACCAGACATAAAGCGTAGCAACAACAGGCTATCACCTTATACTTCGGACAGAATTCGGCTATAGTGAGAAAAGATATATAGAAAAAAAGAAGGGCAGAAAGAAATGTAAACCCTCCGTACTCACCTGTTATCAAATAACAGACTGCCATGAAAAGCTGCGGTGGAAAACTCAACCAATTATCTAGCAGATGATTTTGCCCTCGTACAAGAGCTAAGGTTAATGAACATCTACCATAAGAGTCTGAATAGAATATCCCAGGATATACAATCAGGGTTAATGCAACAGATAACACAAAAGAAACGACAAAGTAGATAAGTTGTTGCAGCAATAGTGATGTAATATATGGAACCTTTATTTCGAAGTAATTAATGGTTGTATCGGAATAGTGATTGCTGAAAGCATATGAACAGGATGATGTGTATACCGCACTAACCTCACTAACTGGCGTTAGTGATACGCGAGTGCTCTAGTCGCAGAATTCGTATATGGAGTTCAACCCCAGAATAATCATATCATGCAGCGAAGTCTCTCTTTGCTTAGGAGTCATTCCCTGACGATTGATAATTGAGTCGGACACGGTGCAGATCATCAATGCTTTTTTCTGGTGCTTTAGTGCGGTTGTATAGAGTCCGGCACCTTCCATCTCTACTCCGAGTACCCCAAAATCCCACCAGCGATTGTTTGCTTCCGATTCTGTCAAATCATAGAATAGGTCGCAGGACAGAATGTTTCCTACCTTGAATCCGATGTTCATGGCAACAGCCTTATCGGTTGCAACCTGTAGCATCTCAAAATCTGCAACCGGGCAAAAGAGATCACCTTCAAAGGTTCTATAGTTGATTCCTGAGGTGGTGGAACACCCCAGAGCGATGAGCATATCTCCGATGTTAACCTCAGACTGTGCGGTACCACAGGTCCCGATACGAATGATAGCGTTCACATCATCGCAATCATAGAGGGCATCGGCAGCTAACATGACGGAGGGTATCCCCATACCGCTGCCAGCAACAGATATCCTTCTGCCGTCATATATGCCACTGTAACCCGTAATCCCATTGTCGAGTCTGAACTCTTCGGTCTGCTTTAAGTAGTTAACAGCAATATACTGTGCTCTTTTCGGGTCGCCCGGCAACAGTACCCCTTTCGCTATGGTATTGGCGTTTAGTTCCATGACATACTCCTCAGTCAATATATGTGTATGCGAGAATACTACTGATGCTCGGTAATGATCTCAACAGCGGATGACATGATGTCATCCGGGATAGTTTTTAGTCTTTCGTCAGTAACGACCGATATCGATACTGCCCTCGCAGAGTTTTTTGCTGCTAACGTATATATGACCGCTGAAGCCATATCCACACCTAACACCCCGTGTTCAATCCAACTATTCCGGTTTATGGTGATGGTATCACTCGACAGTAATAACCCCACACGGGGAGAAATACCGGTTTGTTGCAGCATTGAATATGTAGTGCTTAACAGCTCATAGTCAGCCAGCGGTGCAAAATCACCGGGAAATACATGTCGCATAAAATGACTGTCAGTACAACACCCCGACGCAACTATTACCGTTCCATTAGTGGTATCATCGGTGAGCGGTCGACAGCTGGTGATGAATATGAGTTTTTGGATATCGTATTCTTCAAGTAGCTCATTTACATAGATGGCAGCAGAGGGAATCCCTATCCCAATACTAAATACCGAGAGCTCTTGATTGCTATATCTCCCGGTTATCCCTCGCATTCCCCTAATCTCATTGATAACCACCGGATCGGTTAGATAGCGGTCGGCAAAGTCATCGACAACCGATGCTTCTTCTACCAGTATGACCTGCTTGGCTACCTCTTCAATTGTTGCAGCTATATGCGGAGTTCCCATCTCATGTCTTCCTTTTGTCCTAAAATATTCTTCGTTTACTCATCAATTTCGGGTTCCGGGCGTTCGGTAACCAATCCTGCATACTCTTCAAGCGACAGTTTGCTCTCCATTATATTTGTCGCGAGTTGAGAGTCAGCGATATATCGGTAGTGCCAGGGTTCAAAAGAATAACCGGTAGCCCATTCACTGCCCTCTAGGTATCTCATTATGAATCCGTATTCAGCAGCATGTTGCTGTAACCATGCATACTCGTCTGTATTCTTGAAGGAGTTACTCAAAGAGTTGATGTCAAAGGTCAGTCCGGTTTGATGTTCCGAATGACCGGGACGTGCTGAAACAGTATCGGTATATTCCTGTCCCCAATCCGCTACATATCTGTTATATATGGAGGCTTGGGTGTCGTAACTGCGGTATCCCGAAACTATGTACAAGGATATCCCATCTTCGGCTGCCACTGCAAACATACGGTTGAGTGCCGCAGTTGCCTCTTCGTTTGGACCTCCGAAATTAGGAGGAAGAGCATATACTTTGTTTACCAGCAACACCTCAACCCCTTCAAGGCTGATATATGTTACCCCATCGACTTCATATATTCTCGTCGTTTCGGGTTGCGTCGGCTCTTCGAGTGTTTCTGTTGTCTCAGGCTCCTCGTCCGGCTGCCGGTTGGGTTCAGTTTCTGGCATGATTATAGGTTTCATATCAACAGAATCCTCTTGGTATACATCTAATTCATTCTCACTCGTCAGTACGGGTTGTATGGTCGGTTGCAGAAAGATAAATAGCAACACCACCGCTAGTATTACGACGATACAGCTGAGCGAGATAAGTACACTTTTTTTAGTAGATCGCTTCATCGTTTGCTCCGTATTAGTCTGATTAACCCGCTTATGAGTCGATGATTAGCAAAATGTACAAGCGCTATTGCAGTATTCTTCGGCAGCATTCCTCCGCTCAGTGCAGAGAGTGCTCGTATGGGCATATCGTTAAGTGATTCTTCAAACATACGCTTGGTTGCTTCATCAGTATCTGCCGGAAGGGTAGAGAAGTAGGCGTTTTTGAGGTTGCTCGCAATCAGTCGTCCTCCGATGGTATGGCTGAGTTCAAACACCGTCGAATTCAGTGTCAATGGACGCCAGTTGGGTTCTACTGGGACAAACCCCAACATATCGTAGAACGTTTGGTCCGGCAATGAAATTGCCTGTTCATGATTGATGTATTCCGGCTTGGATATACTCCGACGCGGTTCAACCATTACCTCGGTGGTGAGTCGGATATCCCGACTGCTTGACGCGAGGTAAATCTCGTAGCTTCCCGTTTCCAGTTCCTGTCGTTCGGTTTCAGTATTATAATATGTGAAATCCCGCGGAGACAGGTTAAAGGTAATGAATCGGTTTTCGCCCGGAAGGAGATATACCTTCTGAAAACCCTTCAGCTGCTTATATTTCTCTCCTTTTTTTCCGATATATAGCTGAACCGTCTCGGATCCTTTGACCGATCCGATGTTCTCGACCTTCAGGCTTAACCTGACCCTGGTCCATTCGTTGATGGTATCTCGGTCAATTACCAGTTGATCATACAGGAATTCGGTATATGAGATACCATGCCCGAAACAGAACAGCGGTGCAATGCCTATCGTATCGTAGAACCGATATCCCACATAGATACCCTCACGATATTCAGCATTCTTGTTGCTCGAGCTTTGGCTAAAGTAGCTATAGCAGGGAACATCGGACAATCGTTTAGGCCAACTCTCAGGCAGCTTTCCGCCTGGGGTCACACGTCCGGTTATGACATCAGCCAGCGCGGGTCCTATCGCTTGACCGCCCAGATAACAACACAATATACTCTTGACACGATCCTCGAAGGGTAGCTCAACCGGAGATCCCGACATCAATACGACCGCTATGTTGTCGCAGGAAACTATGAGCTGATCGATGAGCTTCAACATGCCATCCGGAAATCGCATGTTGACACGGTCAAAACCCTCGCTCTCATAACTATCGGGTAAGGCTACCACAACTATCGCTCTACCGGTTGCTTCGATAGCCTTTCTAGCCGTATCGATGAGCATATCATTGGTGGTTCCGTCTGCATTATATCCTAGAGAAAACTCATACGGTATCTTGAAACTATCCAGTTCATCGAGTAGCGAGACGACTTTAGTGGGATTGACCCTACTGCTGCCGATACCCTGGATGCGATGATGCTTTGCATAATAGCCGATGACAGTGAAAGGTTGATTGTCGTCAAACGGCAACAATGCTTCGTTATTCTTCATCAGCACTATGGAAGAAGCGGCAGCACGACGTGCCAAAATATGATGTATCTCATAATCGATCTCAGATATTATCTTCTTATCTCGCACCAACTCATCTATGGTGTAGAGTATCCGAATCACACTTTGATTGAGAGCATCGGTCGAGAGTTTTTTGCTCCGAACTGCAGCGATTATCTCTGAGGTTGTATCGCTGGTTTTACCCGGCATCTCGATGTCTAGTCCAGCTTCAACCGCTGCCACTCGGTTGTTGATTCCACCCCAATCACTTATGGTGATACCTGAAAAACCCCATTCCTCCCGCAGTTTCTTCTGCAGTAATTGTTTACTCTCGGATACATACTCATTGTTTACCATGTTGTAGGAGGTCATAACCGCTCTCGGCTGAGCCTGTTCTACTACCTTGCGAAAGGCTTCCAGATATATCTCTTCCATAGCTTTTCGATCGACACAACTGTTGGAGATGAACCGTTTGGATTCCTGGTTGTTTAGAGCAAAATGCTTAACACAGGCACCGACCCCGTTTGACTGTACACCGTTTACGTAGCTTACAGCAAGTTCACCGCTCAGATAAGGATCCTCAGAGAAGTATTCAAAGTTTCTGCCGCATAACGGTGAACGCTTTATGTTCATACCGGGACCTAGCAATAAAGAAATATCGCGGCTAGAACATTCAGCTCCTATGGCTAAGCCTACTGCATTAAGTAGTTCTCTATCGAAAGAGCATGCAAGCAGTGCGGCAGTCGGAAAACATGTAGACGGATAACTCTCACCGAGATTGCCTCCGCCTTTCTTGATCTCTTTCCTTAATCCATGCGGTCCGTCGGCCATACTAATCGAGGGAATCCCGAGTCGAACTAACGCTTCGGTATTCCAAAAATCTGCACCCGAACAAATCCGAGCCTTCTCGGTCAGGCTCATCTTGCCTACAATCTCACGGATTTTCATCAACCTTGCCTTATTCATGAAAGGTCCCCAGTCTCAAATCTGATTGCTCTATATATGAGAGGATGTCTGTTTCATCTGAAGCCGATAAGAACAGTCCGAGAAATCTGCGATTGTATCTGAAAATATCCAGTTTCCGTATGATATCGGGCTGTTTGATATCGACATCACATAGCAGGAAGGGATGCTGTCGATAGAGAGTCGGTCGGAAGTGAACACCAAAAAAACCATTCTCAAAGATATATGAATTGGTTTCTATCGAGTTCAATCTCTCCAAGTCACAGTCGTCAGCCGAGAAAAAGTCACTCAGAAGGAAGTTGTTATCACCCTGACAGTTAACGGCACGACTATCATCTAGTGATCTGATAAACTCACCGATAACCGTATTCCCGTAGGGTTTTCTCACCCCGGTCGACCAACAGAATATTGAAGGATGATGCTTAAATCGTACTATCATCTCTCCGAGTAGTGCAAAAGGAACATCAAGCGGATCCGCTTTCCTCTTACGGTTGGAAAACAGATTGGGTCGAATATATGGGACATTGAGATTCGCCTCACACATGACCAGTATTCCCTCGCGGTCACAGGCATCAAAAAACGCATTGTTGTATGGGTTAATGACCCTAACTGCATTGAGACCCAACGCCTTAAGCTGCTTCGGTATCATTTCATCCTGTTGATGGATGACAAGCCCGGTGATTCTGACCGGGTTATTGTTAATTAGGAGAGTTGGGGTGTTAGGTACCTTTCCCGAATATCTCATAATGGACAGCTGGCGAATCCCACAGGGAATTTCCTTTGTGTCGCAGAGCGATTGATCGATGCTGTAGAACTCTACTTTTAAGGTATACCGATAGGGGTCATCGAGATTCCATAGATGAGGTTGTTCTACATCTACTGTTACCCGTATGGTTTTCCAGAAGTTGCGTTCGAAGGAATCTACCTTTTTCTCTACAGTTGCCACTTCATTTCGGTTTTCATCCAGTATTGTTACCCTGAGACTGCCGCCCAATGCGGTTTTCATATCTCCCGAGACTAACCCTATATCGCAGAGTATACGTGCTTTTTGTTGATTGATGTAACTACGAGGATAGATATCGGTGATCCGGGATTTTGGTAACCTAATCGACTTTATCGAATGGATCTGTTCCGTCCGACCGGACATGTTTGGCTCAAATCTGATGAATATATGGTTAGACGTTTTCAGGTAACCGGTAATACGAATCATGCATCCTGTCAGAGTATTACTGATTGTGGCTGCAGAATGTCCGTTTATGAACACCGAAGCATTGACAACCGCTCCTTCAATCAACAGTACCGTATCGAAATACTCATCCTGGTTATTCTCTTTTAGGTTGAGATAGAATAGACGACTGTCGGTGATTTCGTGCGGATAGACGACCTCTTCACATTCTGAAGATTCTGGGACACTAACTCCAAAGTTGAAGCTGAAGCTATCAGCAATACGATAGATTCTCAGTGTCTGTAAGCTATCCCAAAAATCTGTTTTTGTATCAGCTCCATAGGCATTATGTGCCAGGATTCCGGCATTTTCCGATAAACATGACATGTGTGTAACTACTCCAACCTTACGAGAAAAATGAATATCTTTTGTCTGCACTAGTATATCATACTGACGAAATCATTGTGAACCTGTCGCAGTGAAAATACAAAAAATAATCGCTGGACAGCCTGCTGTTCAGCGAAGATAGTTTATCGATATATTTAAAGACCACGGGGAGAACTCAGTCGAAGATCGCTGAATTCGTTTTGACGTAACGCTTCATATACCGCTATAGCAACCGAATTAGATAGGTTTAAGCTTCTTGAATCATTAATCATTGGAATACGCAGATTATCTCCCCGTCCCGAACTCAACAGTGACTCGTCTAGACCAGCATCCTCTCTTCCGAAAAACAAATAGCAACCGTCGGTAAATCTCGCCTTATCATAGGTTTTTTCGGCTTTGGTGGTGAAGAAGAAGCAATCCTCACCTACTGTCGCAAACAGTTTATCGATATCTCGGTATGTTGTGACATCCAACGAATGCCAGTAATCGAGTCCGGCTCTCTTGAGCTGACGGTCAGTTATGGTAAATCCCAGTGGTTCGACAAGATGCAGTTTTGCGCCAGTCACCGCTGCGGTTCGAGCTATATTTCCTACATTTTGAGGTATACGTGGTTCTACTAGCACGATATTGATATTCATATCATCGTATCTGCATCTTATCCGAAAGACCGGAGTTTTTCAGTGCCGGACTTACGGCATGATAGATGAGTATGGATACTGGAATGGCAATAGCGGCATTAATGAGAGAAACGGGAAGCTTAACGGTGAGGGTGGTAAACATAACCGTTTCGACCGCATACCCTAAAATTAAGCATTGTTCAATATATTGCTTGAGAACGTACATAACCACATAGGACAAGGACCCTATGGTGGTACCCAGAATCCGGCGAAATAGTCCAGGGGTAGAGGTCGTTGATTGTCTATATTTGGCATAGATTATTATTCCACAGATATATGCCAGCAGAAACTTCATGAGGAAGGTCACCCAAGAGGTAGCAGCATAAGCGGGATTTGTCAAATCATAGAGGAAGGAACCCAACCCTGCAGCAATACCTCCCCCCAATTCACCGAAGAGTAGTGCTGCAAGTAGGCAGATACCGTTAGCAATATGTATGCGAGTCGGCCCTAACGGAGTATCTATACCGAACTGTATATAGTTGCTCACAAAGACGATAGCCGTCATCAAACCGATAGCGGTAATCCTATATATGCTGGTTCGATCCTTCATCTATATCTGTCTCCTATTAGGGAAAAATCACCCTATGACACGAACTCGTATTATTCCGGGTAGCTCTTTGAGTTGTTCGATAAAAGCCTGTTCCGGTTTCTTATCCAGATCTAAAATCATATATGCGGTACCCGACCCTTTGTTGGATGAACTCGTCATATGGTCGATATTGTATCCGCTTTCACTAGCAAGCGTCGTCACCAACGAAAGCACGCCGGGTTCATTTTTGTTGAACATTGTTATTCTACCAATATAGGTGGAAGGAGCTTCGCAGACA
Organism: Oscillospiraceae bacterium; assembly: GCA_009782665.1. Taxonomy (GTDB): domain Bacteria; phylum Bacillota; class Clostridia; order Oscillospirales; family Ruminococcaceae; genus WRIP01. Next base: position 3,676 of record WRIP01000003.1, on the reverse strand, counting down.
GGGAAGTTCACTGCATTGGTTATCGATCCGGTTTGAAGATAGGATACTAATTCATTAACTGCCATGACGGCACAGTTTTCTTCTGATTCGGGGGTGGAAGCTCCCAGATGCGGTACGCTGAGGATACCTTTTTGTCCTATCAAATACTTATCCGGAAAATCCGTTACATAGCAAAATACCTTCCCAGACTTCACTGCCTCAACCATGTCTTCACTATTAATGAGCTCTCCGCGAGCAAAGTTTAACACCCTAACTCCAGGTTTCATATGTTTGATATTCTCGGCATTTATGAAGGAATGAGTTTCTTTCGTCAGAGGTATATGGATGGTGATGTAATCACAGTTAGCATATATATCGTTTATGTCATTTGCATGGATGACGGCACGGGATAATCCCCAGGCTCTGTCAACCGAAATATATGGATCATATCCATAGACGGTGAGCCCTAGATTGGTTGCAACATTGGCGACTAAAACCCCGACTGCGCCTAACCCGATAACGCCAAGTGATTTTCCAGAAACTTCCGGACCGACAAATTGAGCCTTACCGTCTTCTACCAACTTCGGTATCTCGTCACCGCGATCCTTAATGGTATCAACCCAGGCTATCGCTTCTGCGACATTACGACTCGACATATATAGAGCGGCAACAACCATCTCTTTGACGGCATTTGCATTGGCTCCCGGTGTATTGAACACCGGTATACCCAGTTCAGTGCAACCTTCGACCGGAATGTTATTGACACCGGCTCCGGCTCTGGAAATGGCTAAAACTGATTCGGGTAGTGAATCGAGTGAAAGGTTGGCACTCCTTACGAGAATCCCATCGTATTCTTCGGCATCGGAGGAATAGACGAAATCATCTTTCGGGAAGTTTCTGAGCCCTATCTCGCTGATATTGTTAAATAGTTTGATTTTATACATCTATTTGTGCTCCTTCTCAAACGTTGACATAAAGTCTCTGAGTGCCTTAACCCCTTCAATCGGCATCGCATTATATACTGAGGCACGCATACCGCCTACCGAACGGTGTCCTGCCAGATTTAGGAACCCGGCTGCGGTTGCCGCTGCACAGAACTCTTTGTTAATACTATCATCTTCCGAAATGAAGCAGATATTCATGTCCGATCTGCTGGATTTTTCCACCGTTCCGTAGAACATATTACTTTCATCAAGATAATCATAGATGATGCTTGATTTTTCTTTATTTATCTTCTGCATCGCTGCAAGACCACCGATTTCTTCATCCAACCAGTCTAACATAACCGACAATACATAGATTGGAAAGGTTGCGGGAGTGTTAAACATCGACTGATTCTTTTGCTGTATGCTATAGCTGAACATCGAAGGGATATCCACAGGTGAGCGATCGCAGAGGTCTTTACGTATAACGACAACCGTAAGTCCTGCAATACCCATGTTCTTCTGTGCTCCGGCATAGAGGATTCCGTAGTCATTCACATCAAGCGGTTTACTTAGGATCATACTGCTGACATCTGCAGCAAGTGGTACTATAGATGAGGGGGTTGAGCTGAACGATGTACCGAAGATGGTGTTGTTATAGCAGAAGTGCATAAAATCTGCATCAGGATTGAGACGAGAGGCATCTATCTCTGGGATATATGTGAAGTTTTTATCTTCGCTTGAAGCAACTATCCTTGCCTCTCCGAATTTCTTACCTTCAAGATATGCTTTTTCTCCCCAACTACCTGTAATTAGGTAATCTGCTGTCCTGTTAACGGTCATCAGATTCATCGGTAGCATGGCAAATTGTGTGTAGGCTCCACCCTGTAAGAATAGAACCGTATAATCGTCCGAAACCCCGAGCATACTGCGGAATTTGGCTTCACATGCTTCGATTATTGACAGATACTCTTTGGACCTGTGACTCATCTCCATAACCGATTGGTGTGTGTCCCGGTACTCTAAAAGCTCTTCTTTAACCCTAGCCAAAACAAAGTCTGGAAGCATTGAAGGTCCGGCACTAAAGTTATATACTCTTGACATTTTTCGATCCCCCTACTGAATAATTGATAGTACCGGTAAAGCTCATATTATTTAGCTTATCGCGAAACTACATATCAACAAAACATCTGACCCATTCTATCATAATATTATTACGATTCGTGCTTTTAATCAAATGTTTTTCATCAAATTCAATCGAATAGGAATAGGATACAAAATTATATTGCACACCTTCATATTATTAGGTTATTTTGCCTTATACTGGCGAGTATTGTCAATTGTTCAATATTTTCTTTCATCACTACAGAACAAGAACTTATTGATTTTTATGTGCTGTACTGTACACCCTATAAATTCTAGTATGTCCTCCCTAGTCTGAAACTATAGTCAAAATGAAAACTGTAATAGAGAATTCATCACCTTAACAGTTTTAGTAATCCCTTTCTGAAAGTATAACGATTTGAAAATATGGAAAAACTCCGAAGCTATAAAAAACTCGAAGCTCTTTGTCACCTATACAGGTATTGAGTAGGGTATTACTATTACTATCCGGTCTTCCCCATACTAGAATTATTTTTGGGGTAAGAACGTAAAGGTTATAGCTCCTCTAGAAAGTATAGAAACATCAATTTCTTTTCGAACGATGTTGGTCTCTCTTTGTAACAATACCGAACCTATGGTACAATGTTTGTAAGCGGTTCTGGAAAAACAAATATGACGCCGCGCCGATCTTTGATAATATGGTTGAACGCAGAATCTATGCCGGGGCGTGTGCTCGCAAGACGGAAAGGAATGGCGAGTGCCGTACAGTAAGGTTTTGCAAGGGGCATCTTGTCGCAATTGCGGGCGTTTCCGTCTCGCCGGAGTTCCGACGGATATGGGAATGAGCGAACGGTATTTATTGTTGCGCATCCGTCTCATCCACTGAAAACAGGGCAAAGCGGCTTCCCGGTGCTTTGCCTTCGAACACGGCAACCGTTGCCTTCGGGTAGAGTTGCCCGCAGACGATGACCGGCTTATCGAAAACGCCGATACACCAATTTCTGGTTGTCGTGATTCCCGTTGCGCTAAACATGCGGTAGGCATCACCGCCGTCCAAATCAAGGTCTCGGAAGTGTTCGAAAATACCTTGTTGGTCGTTCCCCAGAATAAAGTACGTGATGCGGCGATTGACCTGAAAGAATTTGTCCGTAAACGGCGTTCGGGTTTTGTTCGACATGGTTGACTCCTTTGTTTGCGGGTACATTCGTTGTTTGCGTCCGGGACGTTTCCGTTCGCAGTGTACAGACTTTACCTCACGTTACAAAAACATCAAGTCATTTTTCGGGAAGTTTGCCGGGATTCCGATCATTTTCCCAAGGCCGCGAAAACGGCCACGTGTTGCGATTTTCGGCCTTACGCCTTGTTGCCCAAGAGTGGCATAAGGACGCAACGTGGGCCGTTCCATCGTTGGAAGGAAGTTGAAAAATGATGGGAAATCTTTGGAAAAACCGCTTGCCTTTTGCGGCAGACACGGTAACATTCGCTTCATCGCCCATCGCAGGAGGAACCATGAATCACCCGTTGTATTTCGCTTACGGCTCCAATCTGAACAAGCACGACTGGAACCGTAACGGTTTTCGTCCGCCGTTCGATGACGTGTTCGAAAAAATCGGCAATGCGTGGCTTCCCGATCGTGCGCTCGCTTTTACGTATCACTCTGCCGTTCGGAA
>WRIP01000002.1 GCA_009782665.1 Oscillospiraceae bacterium | reverse complement strand
CTGACATTTTGTTCTTTTGACTCTTTCGATGACCCGGAAAACAGCTCATTAATCGCAAAATCATCTTTTTCAGCATAAACTCTAACCTTAGCTAAAGAAGAACCAAAAATGCGTTTTTGAGGTATTTCTAACACTTCATAACTTACTTCGTCCCGGGGGAGTTCAAGCGAGGCGCAGGCTGCTTCAACGGCTTCTTCAACGGTTTTGCCCGTCATTATTATTTCCTGCATCGTATTAAGCGGCTTCCTTTCTTGTGTATTAGGAAAGGCAGAACCGGTTAGGGCTCACCTCTTACCTTAAATATAATATGTTTGAGAAGGATAATTGTAGAAGGATCTTTCCATGAGTATTATATATCAGTTTTATCCTTTACACAAATATTCTAGTCCTCGTCATCATCCGATGAAGCCATCATATCGTATCTTTTATCGTCCATCTCTCGAGCTTTTTGTAGACGGTATCTCGCCAGTTCGTCTGCTGCCATTTCCTTTTCCTGGGTCTGCCCCGCCTTATCGGTAACCTTGACCACCTTGGTAGCCTTCTGTGCCTTCTTCTTTTCCTCTATCTTATCCTCTGCTTCCTTGCGGATGGTATCGGCATTAACAACCTTTCTCAGTATTGCAGATTGGATTATCGTAACGATATTGGAGAAACCCCAGTACAACCCAAACGCAGCGGGGAAGGAGAAAGACATTGTTCCGAACATAACGGTGGACACGGCTATCATGACAATGTTGGTGGTCTGCATACCCTTATTTCGGTCACTCTGTCCGCGAATGGCCCATTGAGAGATCAAAGAGGAGACAATTACCGAAAGGATAGAGAATACCGGTATCAACAACATGAGAGACCATTCTAGTTTGGGAGTCTCCCACAGGTTGAGGGATCCTATGGACAGATCTAACCCCTCGATTTTTGAGATCTGCTCAGCAACCTCGGTGGATGAATAACTAGAACTGCTGCCAAGTGAAAGAAACTCCTGCACCACCGTCTTCACCTTCTCGATGATGGTAGTTTCGATGTATCTTTCGTTCACCGTCCCCCCGGCTGCTAATGTGAGTTCACGGGCTTTATCACTGAAGAGTTCTAATATTTCTTTAGGAACTCGAATCATATATGTCAAAGGTTTATATACAACCTCAACCAATCCGAAGATAATGGGGAATTGTATCAACAGCGGTAGACATCCGGCAGAGGGATTATATCCGTACTCCTGCTGCATCTTGGTCAGCTCTTCCTGTCTTTTCTTAGGGTTATCCGCATACTTCTGGTTGATTTCATTCATGAGCGGTTGGTAGGCTTGCATGACCGCTGAAGAACGCTGTTGTTTCAGAGATAACGGAAACAACAGTAATTTTGTGACAAATGTGAACAGGAACAACGCAAAGACGTATGCCACCGGTAGTTTCATCACGTCATTAACTAAAAGATAACACCATTGCATGATATATCCCAGCGGATATGCAAAGATGCTGCTTATATAACTAAATATCCCGGCCATATTTTCTCCTTATACCAAACCGAACCCTCTCACCATTTTCCGGTACCGGATCATAACCGTAGTTGCGGTTGAGAGGATTACATCGTAATATTCTAGCTACCGCTAAGAAAGAACCTTTGACAGGTCCGAATCTTTCAATAGCTTCATATGCATATTCCGAACAGGTAGGTATGAAGCGACAGTTGCTTCCCAAACCCGGTGATATATGCTTTCTGTAAGCACCGATGAGTTTTAGTAGTAATCTTCTTATCAACTAACTCACCTATCGGATGATTCCGGCCTTTGTAAACTGACTATGTAATACGGAATACAGATGGTGGGATTTGGTAGTAATGGTTGCCTTACGTGCAACAAATACCAGATCGTATGCTCCGTCTATATCCGGCAACAGTTCTGAAAGTGCCGCTCTTATAACCCTTCTCGCTCGGTTTCGGTCAACAGCACCGCCAATCTTCTTACTGGCCGTAATTCCGTAACGTACCTGACCTCGAGGTTTGGACAGAATGTATGTGACAACGGTCGGCGCTACATAACTCTGTCCCTTTCGATATACCTGCTGAAACTGGAAATTCTTATTCAGCATATTTTTCTTTTGTGTCTTTTGTTTCATTGAAATGCTATGCGCTCAGTGTTTTACGGTTTTTTGCACGACGTCGTGACAGTATCTTTCTTCCACCTTTGGTGCGCATTCTCTTCATAAAACCATGCTCACGTTTACGAGCACGTTTTTTCGGATGATATGTTGGCTTACCCATGGTCTTTCCTTTCAATATATATATACATTACAAACAACATAGAATGTTCTTTGCACTGCAGGTTACAAGTATAGTATAACTGAAGGATTTATGTCAACAAATCTTCCGACGATAACTGCGTTAACGGATGCTACTGATGTGGAACTGCCAATGTATTCAGGAAACCTATCCTCCTGATTTAGTCATTTAGGATCTGTCAATATCCATTCGACCAATAGTCATTTTCTCCATGATTTTCGCTCGTAAGATACAGTTTATACAGATAGAATCAAGAAATTTCTTGCCAAAAGCATACCGGTTGACAGAACGATTTTTTCGCTTCTGTAGCAAGGCTTAAATGCGCCGATTAAGTTGCATAAAGCTGGGAAAACTGCTATACTTGAAAGGGTATTTGACGAGTAAAAACATCTAATTACGACCACCCTTTTGTATCTATCCTATCCGCTTAAACGAACTATACCCCGACACCCTTTTATGAGGAGAATCATGGAATCATTTGAACAAATCTATGCTTCAGTTGCAGCCGCTCTGCAGAACACCATGGTTGAGACTACCTTCAATCTGTTTATTCGTGGAATCGAACCTGTCTCCTTTACCGAGGGTATCGTCACGCTGTCGGTCAGTACCGATTTTCAGAAGGGTATTGTCGAGGAGCGATATCTCGTACCGCTTGCAGAAGAATTTGAGAAACTGTTGGGGTTTTCGGTCGATATCCGAATTATCAGTCGGGATACCGGTATCAATATCGTCGATTCACCTCCGGAACAACCTCAGCAACCTGTCTCCGGCGATTATACATACACCTTCGATAACTTCATCGTAGGTGCAACCAATAAGTTTGCTCATGCCGCGGCACAAGCAGTTGCCGCAAATCCTTCGGGAGCATATAACCCGCTGTTCATCTACGGAGCTTCCGGGTTGGGAAAGACCCATCTGTTGATGGCAATCAAGAATGAAATCGAGCAGACCCGACCGAGATACAAAACGGTCTATGTCGAAGGAGAGAATTTTACCAATGAACTGATTAGGGCTATCTCGATGGGAGATACAAGCCACTTTCACGACAAATACAGGAGTGCCGACGTACTGTTAGCTGATGATATACAGTTCATCGGCGGAAAGGAATCCACCCAGGAAGAGTTCTTCCATACCTTTAATGAACTCTATCGAAGTGCTAAACAGATAGTACTAGCCTCGGATCGTCCCCCAAAAGAGATAAAATCTCTCGAGGAACGGATGCGTACCCGTTTCGAATGGGGTCTTATCGCCGATATTCAAGCACCGGATCTCGAAACCCGTATCTCAATATTACTACGAAAAGCCAGCATGCTGAACTTTGAGATGCCTCTTGATGTCGCCGAGTTTATTGCAAATCAGGTAAAGGAAGATATTCGTCAGTTGGAGGGTATCGTAAATCGGATTAATGCTCACAGGATAATCGACGATGTCCCACCGACCATCTTAAGTGCTCAGAGTGCGATAAAGGATATCCAACAAGAACATCGACCGATCCCCGTCACCGTCGAGAAGGTGCTCGAAGAGGTAAGCAGAACCTTCGGCAATTCGGTTGAAGACATAAAGAGCAGCCGTCGCGATTCAGATATCTCTTTCACCCGACAGGTGGCGATGTATGTCCTCAGAGAGGTCACCCCGCTGACCATGGAAGACATCGGGTTTGAGTTCTCAGGTCGAAATCATTCGACCGTAACCCATGCGCTTAAGCGTATATCCAGCCTCATCCTCAGTGATACGAGATTGAGAGGTACCATCGAGGATATAATCAAGAATGTAAAGGGATAGTGCTTGCTTTTGTATTCATTTTCAACCGAATAATCAACCATCGACCGACTTTTTCAACACTCAGTTCTTTTCTCTAAAGGTTTTCAACATTTTCAATATTTATTCATCACAGCGATGATGAAAACTTTTGGTTCCTTTTCCGGCATAAATCGTCCTCCCGTGAGTTTTCATCAAAATCAACACCTCTACTATTACTACTTGAGTAATATATATATAGTCGATGCTTTTGTGTTTTTTTTTTACTCAATAACCAACCAAGGAGAATTATACTATGAGAATACGTTGTCAACGAGAAGAATTGATTAAAGCACTGTCGGGTGTCTCAAGAGCAGTAGCTTCACGCTCCCCCATCCCTTCAATAGAGGGAATACTGTTCACTGTACTCGAGAGAAGTGTAATACTGACCGGATACAATCTGGAGCTTGGTATCAATACAACTATATCTGCTGTTGTTGAAGAGACGGGAGATATCGTCATAAATGCCAATCTACTCATCGATATGGTAAGAAAATCTGTGGGAGAAGAGGTACTCATATATACCGACAATCACTCTCATGTATTTTTACAGTGTGGAATAGCAAAATTTGATTTTTCTGGCATCGTGGCATCAGATTTTCCCGATCTACCAAATCCAGAAACTGAAGAATCATTAATCATCTCAAGTGCTGATATGAAAGAGATGATCGAAATGATCCTCTTTGCGGTAGCAACTGATGATTCAAAGCCGGTTTATACCGGTGCACGCTTCATATTAGAAGAAAATCTATTGACATTAGTTGCGGTGGATGGATATAGGTTGGCAGTTAGCAAAAAGAACATTGAGAACAGTAAAAATCGCAGTTTCATAGTACCGGGCAAGACGTTGGCTGAGGTATCTCGTCTCATCGATGGTGAAGATGATATCCATATAAGTACTGCCAGAAGATATGCCATATTCACCCTTAAAGATTTTGTTGTTACCACCCGTCTGCTGGAAGGGGACTTCATCGATCATACATATTCCATTCCAATAGGGTATAAGACGCGAACAAAAATCAATGTGTCGGATTTCTACAGTGCGGTGGAGAGAGCTTCATTGGTCATCAGTAACGTTGTGCTCAATGCAGTAAAGATATCTTTTGAAGATGATATGGTGATAGTCAACTGTAATACTCCGGTAGGAAAATCACATGATGAAATATCGGCAGCCATCGAAGGAGATGGAATAGAGATGGGATTTAATAGCCGTTATCTAATGGAAGCACTTAATCATTGTAATCAGGATGAGGTATATCTTGAGTTGAACGAAAAATCATCACCCATAAAGATAGTTCCACTTGAAGGAGATGATTTCCTCTATCTCGTACTTCCGGTTCGCATATAGTGTGGTAAGATGAATCTGATAAACCTATCACTACAGAGATTCAGAAATATTAAGGAGTTGGAATTTACACCTGAAAACGGTGTAAACGTCATATACGGAGCAAACGGACAGGGTAAAACCAATCTGCTGGAATCCATCTTCATTCTAACCGGTGCGAAATCATTTCGTGCACGCAAAGATAATGAAATGATTATGCAGGGTGAAGTTAGCAGTGTAATAGACGGGATCTTTAACCTGGAACAGCGCGAGCAAAGAATCCGAGTTACAATTTCCGATAGGGGAAGAATCGGACAAAGAAATCGCGGTACCCCGATAAAAGCAGCCGCACTGGCAGGTGTTTTTTGCTGTGTACTATTTTCACCTGAACATCTTATGTTAGTCAAGGGAAGCCCGGAACAACGACGGAAGTTCATCGACACCGCATTATGTCAGATATCTCCGCACTATCTGATTGAGCTTCGACGATATACACGACTGTTGGGACAGAAGAACAGTGCACTAAAGGACAGCTACAGAAATGTTCAGATGTATGATATCTTGGATGTGTTTGATGTTCAGATTGCAGAGGCAGCACGGGTCATAACACAGATGCGTAGTAATTTCTGTGACAGCCTTTTGGTACTAGCAAAAGAACACTATAGTGCCATTTCTGGTGACAGTGAACAGTTGAGTCTGGCATATATATCTACATTATTTGATGATGGCTTTAATATCGAGCAGGCAGTCGCCCTGCTGCATAGTAAAAGACAGTATGATATCGGAGCCGGTTTCTCTACGTTAGGTCCCCATCGTGACGATATAACCATCACATTAGACGGAGTTAATGCTCGAGTATATGCCTCTCAAGGTCAACAGCGAACTGTGGTACTGGCCTTGAAGATGGCTGAAGCCTCCATTATGGAACGTTCACTCGGAGAGGAACCCATACTCCTTTTGGACGATGTACTGTCGGAACTGGACGGCAATCGACAGGAATACCTCATAAACCGTTTAGCCACCCAATCAATAATCACCGGGTGTGATCCCTCGCTCGTGACCAAACGGGTAGAGGCGTCGCTGTTCAAGATAGATAAAGGAATACTGGTAGAATAGGGATGTATCTTCACATAGGAAACAACTATATTCTCAATAGCGAAGAGATAATCGGTATCTTTGATATCGATATATCTACCATAGAAAAACGGATGCGGGATTATCTGACCGTTATGCAACGAGAAGGGCACATTGTGGATGCCGCAGAGGATCTGCCACAGTCATTTATACTGACCGAAGAGAAGGTATATATCTCCGGTTTATCAACCGGAATATTGAAACAGAGAAGTATCTAGCGTAATAATCAGGAGTTAACGGAGTTACATGGAAGAAAACACAGAAAAAAAAGAACATATCGAAATGGTCTATGACGCCGAACAGATACAGGTACTAGAAGGACTGGAAGCAGTCAGAAAGCGACCGGGTATGTATATCGGTTCTACCGGAACTAGAGGGCTTCATCATCTAGTCTACGAAATAGTGGACAACTCGATAGATGAAGCATTGGCCGGATACTGCAATAATATTACAGTGACCCTGAAAAATGACGGATCGGTATCGGTCGACGACGATGGTAGAGGAATTCCTACTGGAATTCAAGCTACCACCGGTCTACCTGCTGCAACGGTTGTCTTTACCATGCTACATGCCGGCGGTAAGTTTGATGGAGAAGGTTATCATTTTTCCGGAGGTCTTCACGGAGTGGGAGCGGCAGTGGTTAACGCACTGTCTGAATGGCTTGTGGTCGAGATTCACATCAACGGTCGAGAGTATATCCAAAGATTCTCTCGTGGTGATGTTGTGGAGGAGCTTCATGAGGTCGGTCCCACCAACCGAACTGGTACCATAGTTACCTGGAAGGCGGATGCAGAAATCTTCGAAGAGACGGAATATGACTACTCGACGCTGGAGAATCGTATGCGGGAGCAGGCATTTCTGAATGCGGGACTTCAGATATCATTAATAGATCAACGTACCGACGAGGTAACGGTTGAAAAGATGCACTACGAAGGCGGAATTCGGAGCTTTATCGAGCATATTCACGCCAGGAGATCCTTAGGTACTATCCATGACGAGATAATATACTTCAACAGTTCCGGAGATGATAAAGAGGTTGAGGTGGCTATGCAGTATAACGATAGCTACAATGAGCTACTGTTAACCTTTGCCAACAATATCCATACATCGGATGGCGGTACCCACGAACAGGGATTTAAAAACGGAATAACCCGTGCGTTCAACGACTATGGTAGGAAATACTCCTTGCTGAAGGAAGCCGATAAAAACTTGGCAGGAGATGATGTCAGGGAAGGACTAACTGCCATTGTCAGCGTAAAGCTCAACGATGCTCAGTTTGAAGGGCAAACCAAGGCACGGTTGGGTAACACCGATATGCGTGCATTGGTTGAACGGTTGGTTTACCAGAAGATAATCGACTATTTCGAAGAGAATCCCTCAATTACCAAAGCTATATATGAGAAGGCTCTCAGTGCCGCACGAGCACGTGAGGCAGCTAAGAAGGCGCGAGATCAAACCCGTAGAAAATCTGCCCTAGACAGTACCTCGTTGCCTGGCAAGTTGGCAGACTGTTCTGAAAAAGGCAAGGAAGGAACCGAGATATATATTGTCGAGGGAGATTCTGCCGGTGGTTCTGCCAAGACAGGACGTGACCGAAGGTTCCAGGCAATACTGCCTTTATGGGGAAAGATGATCAATGTCGAGAAGACCCGACTAGATAAGGTGTACACCAATGAAAAGCTACTGCCGGTGGTAACGGCACTCGGCACAGGACTGGGTGATGAAATCGACCTAGAAAAGTTGCGTTACGGCAAGATAATCATCATGGCAGATGCAGATGTGGATGGTAGTCATATACGTACGCTGTTACTGACCTTTTTCTTCAGGTTTATGCGACCACTGTTGACAGAAGGACATATCTATCTGGCTCAACCACCGCTCTATCGCCTGCAAAAAGGAAACACCATCAGGTATGCATATGATGAAGCCTCGCGAGAGCGAATTACTCAGGAACTGGGTGAAAACAACCTGAAGATAAACCGATATAAAGGATTAGGAGAGATGAACCCCGATCAGCTCTGGGAGACTACCATGAACCCAGATAACCGAACCCTCATAAAGGTAGAGATTGATGATGCAGCTGCTGCAGATGAGATATTCACCATTCTGATGGGAGATAAGGTGCCTCCGAGACGGGAATTCATCGAAAAGAACGCGAGATATGTACAGAATCTGGATATATAATCTCACAGAAGAGAGTAGAGCATGGACGATAATAACATAAAACCGGATAACAGAGACGGAATAATACTGACCAGAGATATAGAACGGGAGATGAAGAAGAGTTTCTTAGACTATTCCATGTCGGTTATTGTTTCCCGTGCCCTTCCGGATGTACGCGACGGACTGAAACCGGTTCATAGACGTATTCTGTATTCGATGTCGGAAAGAGACTTAACCCACGATAAGGCCTTTCGTAAGGCAGCAGACACGGTCGGTGCGGTGCTGGGTAGTTATCATCCACATGGTGATGCTTCGGTCTATGATGCAATGGTCAGGTTGGCGCAGGATTTCTCCATGCGCTATCCGTTGGTTGAAGGACAGGGTAACTTCGGCTCGATCGACGGAGATCCTCCTGCCGCTTACAGATATACCGAGGCACGACTTCAACAGTTGACCAACTATATGTTGAAGGATATTGACAAGGAAACGGTTGATTTCACACCGAACTATGATGACCGAACCATGGAACCCTCTGTACTACCCTCGAGATTTCCTAATCTGTTGGTAAATGGTTCTACCGGTATAGCGGTGGGCATGGCAACCAACATACCGCCGCATAACCTCAAAGAGATAGTGGACGGTATGCAGTATCTCATTGACAATCCCGATTGCGAGATACTGGATCTTTTAGACTATATTAAGGGACCGGATTTTCCTACTGGCGGTGTCATAATGGGTATGAGCGGCATCCGAGCCGCTTATGCAACCGGAAGAGGCAGAATTACCCTTCGCGGTAAGGCGGAAATTGAAGAAGATAACGGTCGATATACCATCGTCATCACCGAGATGCCATATATGGTCAATAAAGCCCGGCTCATCGAGAGTATTGCGGATCTGGTCAAGGACAAGAGGGTGGATGGAATCACCGCTTTACGGGATGAGAGTGACCGTGATGGATTCAGGGTGGTAGTCGAACTTCGACGGGATGTAAACGCACAGGTAATAATCAACCAATTATACAAATTTACACAGCTACAGGAGACGGTCGGGGTCATAATGTTAGCACTAAAGGACGGTATACCCAAGATCATGGATCTCAAGACCATGATGCAGAGCTATATCGACTTTCAATGTGATGTGGTGACCAGACGAACAGAATATAACCTGAAACGAGCCCGAGATAGAGCACATATACTAGAAGGACTCAGGAGAGCAGTTGACATAATCGATGATATTATTGCGACCATCCGCGGGTGTAAGGGAGGTAGCGGTGAAGCCAGGACGGCGATTATGGAAAAGTTCGGATTTGACGAAGTTCAAGCCACTGCTATAGTACAGCTGCAACTCGGTCGTCTGGCTGGACTTGAGATACAGCGCATAGATAACGAGCTGCAAGAGTTAGCGCTACGGATAGAGGAGCTACAAAATCTACTTGATGACAAGTACCTCTTGCTGGCCAACATTAAGGAAGAGCTGACCGAGATTTCTGAGAAGTTTGGTGATGACCGTAGAACCGAGATAGTTCCGGTATCGGGAGAGGTGGATATTGAGGACCTCATACCGGTAGAGGATTGTGTTATCACCCTGACACATTTCGGGTATGTGAAACGACAACCGACCGATCTGTATAAGAGTCAAAAACGTGGTGGGCGTGGTATTACGGGGTTGACCCGACGGGATGAAGACTTTGTCGCAGAGCTATATATCTGCTCAACCCATGACAATCTGCTGTTTATGACCAACAAAGGACGAGTATATAAGCTGAAGGGTTATGAAATACCGGAAGGTTCACGAACCAGCAGAGGCATGAATATTGTCAATCTGCTGCCGTTATGGCCGGAGGAGAAGGTGACCACAGTTATTAGAGTTGCCGACTTCGATGCTGCCGAGTATATCGTCATGGTGACACGAAAAGGTTTCATCAAGAAGAGTAATCTGTCACTCTATCGCAATATCTATCGCAAGGGAGTATTCGGTATCATTCTGAATGAGGATGATGATCTTGCTTGGGTACGACTGACCGATGGAACACAGGATCTGATTGTAGCTACCGGTCAAGGGATGGCAATACGATTCAACGAGAAGGATGTACGTTCGGTGGGAAGAATTGCCCGAGGAGTTAAGGCGATTTCCCTCTCAGAGGGAGATACGGTTGTAGGGATGTCGACCATAAGAGACGGATCGATGCTGCTGACCGTAACCGAGGACGGAAAAGGACGGCTCACCGATGTCGAAGGATACCGATTGCAGCACCGGGGAGGCAAAGGTATCATAAACTATCCACGGAATATGAAAGCCGTCATTGCCGGGGTAAAGGCAGTTGATACCGATGATGATGTTATTCTCATCAGCCAAACCGGAATTATCATACGATTTCATGTAGCTGACATTAATGCAACCGGCAGATACGGGCAGGGTGTTCGGGTGATGCGGGTAGCAGAGGATGATCGGATTGTAACTGTTGCCAGAGCCGAGAGAGACACTGAAGAGGATTATGAATCGGATGAAAACACCGAACAGATCCTTCCGGAACCGAGTGAGGGTGAAACGGAAGAGATAGATCCGGAAGACTAGGACGTGTGATGGTAAGGGGAGCAAAAAAACTGTACACCGCCTTTCTTATAGTATTTCTTGTGATTCTATTGTGGTTGATACTAAACATCATAGTCAATCAACCTAAAGAGAATCTACTTGCCGCAGTCGCTACTGTAGTAATACTATTTGTTATCATATTGATATCAAAAGTCACAAAACATAAACTAAACAGCATGACAGACGGACGTTTTCGCCTGTTGATGCTGTTTCTCTTTGCAGTTTTTACCGGGCTGCTGATGCTGGTCGGTTATCTGCTGACCCAGGTGGTGATACTTGATCTGAAGGTGGTATATGAGTCGGTGGTAGATCTGCTGGATAACTTCGTGCTTAACCGATATTCACACTACTATGTGGTCTGCAATAACAATGTGGGTTTACTGTTACTGCTGGGGTTGTTCTTTAAGCTGATGTCATTTTTCGGAATACAGCCCTTAACCGAGGCAGGTCTGACTTCTGCTATCTGCTTCAATGCCGTTATGATATCGCTGTCAGTCCTTTTCATATATCTTATTGCTAAGCGAATATTTCGTAGTAAATCAGCCGTGTTTACGGTATTCTTAGTTGCGGTGTTCTGCCCGGTTATGTATATCTGGACCCCGGTCTTCTACACCGACACACTGTCGATGCCGTTTATGACCGCTACCCTCTATCTATACATTTTGGCTCGAGATAGCGACCGTTACTTCAAGCGTATTCTGTTGCTATTGGCAGGGTCGGCAGTAGCGTTCTTAGGGTTTGCGGTAAAGGGAAGTGTGGCAGTGATTGCAGTTGCCATAATCATCAACCTCTTCATCGACCGCCGTGACAGTATTTTGAAGACAGTTGCGGCTGCTACTGCCGTCGTTAGTGTATTTGGCGTGATGTATTTTTCATACAATCGATGGCAGAGACAGAGCGGAGTAATTGATTTCAGCAGAGAGGAAACGATAGGTCTTCCGATAGGATTATGGTTTCTATACGGTAGTCACAGTCCGGGATACTATTCAGATGAGGATCTCAACTACTGTATTAGTTTTGAGGGACTTGAAGCGAGAAAAGAGGCAGTGAATCAAAGGGTTAAAGAGATTTATCGCTCATATACCGTGAGAGGATACATATCGATGGCGACCGAAAAGGCCGTACTCACCTGGTCCGACGGTAAATATGGAGCCGATGTCTTTCTGTGTACACCTCTAAGAGTGAACTTCACACATCACATCATTTTGGTCGGACAGCCGTTATATATGCCGTATACCATCTACTCCGGGGGATACCATCTCATGACCTTGGGGTTACTCTGCTTAGGATTATTCCGACAGATATTTGGTAAAAACAAGACTTCTGATTTGTATGTGGTTTACCTAACGTTATTCGGAGTTATGTTGTTCTTTAATTTCTGGGAAACCACCTCAAGATATCTCATCAATATGGTTCCGCTGCTGTGTCTAACCGCAGCGGATGAGATTGTTTTGACGGTCGATATCGTTACAGAAGGCAAGCACACAACAAAAGCTAAACGCAAATAACGGGAAATTGCTATGTCAAAAAAACACCTCGTATCGAAGGGAATGGAATAACACCCATCGATACGAGGTAGTTTGTTTTAGAATTAAACTAAGATTTAGAGATCCTTTTGGAGTTCAAATCTCGAACCATTTAAGCCGTATTTTCCGGCAAATGTGGCGCGTGAACCGAGCTCTTCTTCGATTTCAATGAACCGATTGGCATACTCGCCGGTTCCTGATTCGCGAACGGTACCGACCTTAAGACCTACCGAGTAATCACAGATATCGATACCCTCACCGCGAGATGAACAAGGCATGACACCGTAGTTGTTGTTGTAGGCGAGTTGGACCATGTCAAATGCTTCGGTGATTGAACCAATCTGGTTTACCTTCAACAGTACACAGTTGCCGGCTCCGTATTTGATTCCTTCACGAACTCTTGCGGGATTGGTTGTAAAGAGATCGTCACCCACTATTTGAATATCTACAGCTCTGGTGTAGATGCCGGTCAGTTCGTAATCATCCTCAGGCAGAGGATCTTCGATTATGACGAAGGGCCATTTTTTGGGCATATCAATCAGGAAGGCTAACAGTTCGTCCATGGTACGGGGAGTTGCATCGAACAAACCTTCGAACTTTTGGGTTTGCTTATTGAAGTAGGTATCGGAGGCAATATCTACCTGGATGCCGATACGATTTTCATACCCGTGTTTGTTTATAGTCTCAGCCATGAGATCCCAGAGTTCGGTATCGCTCTTAACCGTTCCGGGAGGGATGCTGGCGCCCATTGCGCCTAAATCTGCACCATATGCTTCCTTGAGAGCTACTCTCCAACGATCTGAGATATCCCAAAGTGCATAGGAAGCTTCGGCGAAGCTATTGAAATCATATGCCATGAAAGCATGTGAGGGTTTACCACCCGAATGTAATGCGTGATCTCCGTAACGATTAGAACCACCGAGACATCCGGTTCCGGGGACCGGCAGTACGTATGAGCTGGCACCACCTATATGAGCATAAAGTGGAATATCCAGCGAAGCTGCACCGGCTTTGAGAACTGCTGCAGAAACAGCACCGGTTGCGTTTCCACCCAAGGTATCCTTGCCGATGTTCAACATGACACTGTCAACCTCTATCTGGCGTGATGCATCCATTCCGATTATTGCCGGAGCAATCATTTCGTTTACGGCGTTGACCGCTCTCATAACACCTTTGCCGCGCCATTTTTCACCACCATCATATGCAAACGGGATTTCATGTGAACCGATGGAAATACCGGCAGTACAGATGGCTCTACCTACCGAACCGTTTTCGGTAACTACCACTGCTTCAACACCTGGATGACCGCGTAATGACTGTATTTCGCGTGCCTTAACAGATACAATAGTCGATCTTGACATTGAGTTTCCTCCTAAGTTTAATATTTGTTCTCAGTATACTCTCTTTGAAATAGTAATTAAAGAGCCGGGAATATTTTTCGTCACTTCTTACATATTTCTTGCAGTTTTCTTTCCTGGAAATTAACATAGAAGCTGCCAAAAATAGCAACCAAGAGAAAAACTAAGGGAGAAAACAACAAAGTGTTTTCTCCCCAGTCGTATATTTTTTTATCAGGAACGGATAATCTCCACCTTTACTTAATGTTGATGGCTGCCTGTGCAGCGGCTAACCGAGCGATAGGTACTCTGAAGGGAGAGCAGGATACGTAATCCAACCCTATCATCTGGCAGAACTCAATCGAGGAAGGATCTCCACCGTGTTCGCCACAGACTCCGAGTTTCAGTTTCGGATTGACGCTACGTCCTAGTTCTACCGCGGTCTTCATTAACGCACCGACACCCTCTCGGTCGATTCTGGCAAAGGGATCGCTCTCAAAGATACTCTTGGAGTAGTAGTCTTCGAGGAACTTGCCGGCATCATCACGAGAGAAACCAAAGGTCATCTGTGTGAGATCGTTAGTGCCAAAGCTGAAGAAATCAGCATTCTTTGCTATCTCATCTGCCGTCAAAGCAGCACGTGGAATCTCTATCATGGTACCGACCTGATAAGACATCTCGATGCTGGAATCAGCTATGATTTTATCCGCTGTGTCTACCACGATTTTCTTGACGTAATTCAATTCTTTGACATCACCAATTAGCGGGATCATTATCTCAGGAGATACGGTCATTCCGGTGCGTTTGATGACGCTGATGGCTGCCTGGATGACAGCGGTAGTCTGCATCTCTGCAATCTCCGGATAGGAAACTGCTAAACGACATCCGCGATGCCCCATCATGGGGTTGAACTCATGCAGTTCGGATACAGCTGCCTTAACATCCTCAACCGAAACCTTGAGTTCACCTGCTAGTGAGATGATATCGTTTTCGTCGGAGGGAAGGAACTCGTGAAGAGGAGGATCTAAGAAACGAATAGTTACAGGGAATCCGTTCATCTCTTCATAGATGGCTTCGAAGTCGCCCTGCTGCATCGGTAGCAGTTTAGCCAGTGCAGTACGACGTTGTTGTTCGGTCTTAGAGAGTATCATCTCCCGCATAGCTGCAATTCGGTCGGTATCAAAGAACATATGTTCGGTACGGCATAATCCTATACCGGCTGCACCGAAACTGAAGGCCTGTCTGGCATCGGTCGGAGTGTCGGCATTTGCGCGAACACCGAGTGTTCTTATCTCATCTGCCCATTCCATGAAACGTCCAAAATCACCGGTCAATGATGCTTCAATGGTCGGGATGGATTCGAGATATACATTTCCGGTTGATCCGTCTAGAGATATGTAATCTCCGCCATTAACCCGCTTACCTGCAAGTTCAAAATACCCGTCTTGTTCATAGATACGTATCTCACCCAACCCCGAGACACAACAGGTTCCCATTCCGCGTGCAACAACGGCTGCATGTGAGGTCATTCCGCCACGTGCTGTGAGGATACCTTCCGAAACATGCATACCTTCGATGTCTTCGGGAGAGGTTTCGAGACGGACCAAGACAACCTTATCACCGGTTGCTGCCATCTTTACGGCTTGATCAGCGGTGAATACTACTCTACCACAAGCAGCACCGGGTGAAGCGGCTAGTCCGTTTCCGGAAGGAACAGCTGCTTTTAAGGCATCGGGATCAAACTGTGGATGCAGTAAGGCATCCAGCTGCTTGGGGTCGACCATCAGAACGGCAGCAGTCTTATCGATCATACCTTCGTCCACGAGATCGCAGGCGACCTTAAGTGCTGCAGCTGCTGTACGCTTTCCATTACGTGTCTGAAGCATATATAATTTACCGTTTTCTATGGTAAACTCCATATCCTGCATATCCTTATAGTGCTTTTCCAGTCGATCGGAGATGCTGACAAATTGCTCATATACCTCCGGCATGATCTCCTGCAGTCTGGATATTGGAAGAGGAGTGCGAACTCCTGCCACAACATCCTCGCCTTGAGCATTTATGAGAAACTCACCGTAGAGTTTATTTTCTCCGGTTGCAGGGTCGCGGGTAAAGGCAACACCAGTTCCGGAACTGTCTCCCATATTTCCGAATACCATCGCCTGTACATTGACAGCGGTCCCCCAACTCGAGGGAATATCGTTCATTCTGCGATAGAAAATGGCTCTGTCGTTGTTCCAGCTGCGGAATACTGCCTTGACGGCCTCCATGAGCTGATCCTGCGGATTCTGCGGAAAATCATTTCCGAGATTATCCTTGTAGAATTTCTTAAATCTGACTACCATCTCCTTGAGATCGTCGGCATCGAGTTCGGTATCATCAACCACACCCTTATGCTCCTTCATCTCATCGATAATCTCTTCGAAATTCTTCTTTGACAGCTCCATTACCACATCAGAAAACATCTGGATGAAGCGTCGATAGCTGTCATAGGCAAATCTTTCGTTGCCGGTGAGTGTAGCCACACCCTCCACAACAACATCATTGATTCCCAGGTTGAGAATTGTATCCATCATGCCGGGCATCGATGCGCGGGCTCCCGAACGCACAGATACCAACAGGGGATTAGCAGCATCACCGAATTTCTTTCCGGTTATCTCTTCCATCTTGATGAGATACTCATGGATCTCTCCAATAATCTCATTATTGATCTGTTCCCCGTCTTCGTAATACTGTGCACATGCTTCGGTGGTAATGGTGAAACCCTGTGGAACCGGCATTCCGAGATTGGTCATCTCGGCTAGATTTGCTCCCTTACCTCCCAACAGATTGCGCATTGTGCCGTTGCCTTCAGAAAAAAGATATACAAACTTCTGACTCAAAACCGTGACCTCCTAATATTCTGGATTTTCATTGTCCATTTATCTCTGACATTATATCAAAAAAGAATTACAAATACTATGCAGCGAGAAAATATTTGCTTGATTGAAACCCCTCTAAAGACTATAATGAAGGTGGTTCTGATAATGGTTTTTAGATGATCAACCGGGCAAATATCTTCAATGAAAAACTACTGAAAAACATATACAAACTCTGGCAAGAGGTGAAGTAATGGGTATTCCGAACGCCAACTGTGTAATTCTGGCAGCGGGTGAAGGGAAAAGAATGTTCTCCCGCTCATCCAAAGTATTGTGTGAAGTAACGCACAAACCAATGATTTCTTGGGTAATCGATGCGGCAAGAGGAGCAGAGATTGAAAACATCTGTGTTGTTGTCGGGAACAAAGATGTGGAAGATGCCGCGGTCGGCTGCAGCATATCATATCAACAGCAAAGACTCGGAACCGGGCATGCAGTCATGTGTGCATCGGATTTTCTGAAGCTACATACCGGCGAAGATACACTGATACTCTACGGCGATACACCCTTCATGGATTCAGACACTATTATTCAGTCATATGCACTACATAAGCAAGAAGCTGCGGTAGCCACCATAATATCCGCTCGGTTGGAGGATCCAACCGGATACGGTAGGATTGTCCGTAGATCTGGCAGAATAGCGGCAATCGTCGAACAGACCGATACCGATGATGCGACCGCAAAGATAAATGAAATTAACTCGGGTGCGGGTTGGTTTTCCACGGCGACTCTACTTGAAACACTGGCAAAAATCGGTAACGACAACGCACAGGGTGAGTACTATCTCACCGATGTGGTATCCATCCTCATTGAGAACAATCTGAACGTCAGTGTATATACGGCAGAAAATCCACAGGTAACGTTGGGAGCTAACTCACCGTTGGATCTGTTGAATCTCAACGATATCGCCTGTCAACGAGCCATCCTAAAGCATCTACAGAACGGAGTTCATTTTACCAGTAGGTATGGTATAATTATCGGACCAGATGTAGAGATTGCTCCGGGTGCTGAGATAATGATGGGCAGTATACTCTACGGCAATACAGCAATTGGAAAGGGTTCGATCATCGGACCTAATACAATAATACGAAACTCATCTGTAGGAGAGGATACCCGGCTAAATGCATGCCAGGTATATGAATCAAAAATCGGGAGTAATGTTAAGGCAGGTCCGTTCAGTCATTTCCGTCCCGACTCATGTATTTCTGATTGGGTGAGTATCGGAGATTTTGTTGAGATCAAAAACTCTAATATTGGGGAGGGTACCGATGTTGCCCACCTTACATATATCGGTGACAGTGATGTTGGTCGTTTCTGTAACTTTGGTTGTGGAACGGTAACTAGCAACTATGACGGAGAGAATAAGTATAGGACGGTCATTAAGGACTATGCCTTTATCGGGTGTAATACCAACTTGATACCGCCGGTCACTGTGGGAGAACGGGCATACACGGCTGCCGGAACCACCATTACGCAGGACGTACCAGATGGGGCATTGGCTATCGATAGAGGAGAACTCGGGCTGAAAGAAGGCTGGGCAGATCGAAAACTTGCAGCATATGTCGAGAAGAAGAATAGGTTGATGAACGATAGAAAACAATAGAAAATAATGAAATAACAGTAGGGAGAATGCTATGAATCTTCACGGACGAGACATTAAGATATTTGCTGCGAATGCCAGTAAAAACTTTGCCAAAGAGATGGCAAACTATCTGGGGTTACCGATGGGCAAGAGCGAGGTCAAAGCATTTGCTGACGGAGAGACCTCAATATCCATACTTGAATCAGCACGCGGCAGCGATGTATATGTGGTACAGTCGACAGGTAGCCCTGTCAATGAAAATGTAATGGAGCTGTTGTTGATGATAGATGCGTTTAAACGTGCATCAGCCGGAAGAATCACCGCTGTAATTCCCTACTTCGGGTATGCACGACAGGATAGAAAATCGAAATCACGCGAGCCTATCTCAGCTAAGTTGGTGGCAGATCTGATAACGACAGCAGGAGCCGACAGAGTGTTAACCATGGATCTGCATTCTCCGCAGATACAGGGATTCTTTAATATTCCTTTAGATAATCTACTCGGAGTTCCAAATGTCGTACCCTATTTTGAAAAGAAATTTCAAGATAGAATGGACAATCTTGTGGTAGTTTCACCCGATGTCGGGTCCATAACACGAAGCCGTGCATTAGCATCACGACTCAATAATGTTCCGCTAGCAATTCTGGATAAACGTCGTCCGGCACCTAATATCAGCGAGGTCATGAATATTATCGGAGATGTTAAAGATAAGCATGTAGTCATGTACGACGATATCATCGATACGGGAGGTTCCCTCTGCAATGCGGTTGATGAGGTAGTGAAATACGGTGCTAAGAGTGTAACAGCCTGTGCAACCCATGCTTTACTCTCACAAACTGCAATTGAAAAGATAGATAACAGTAAGATAGAGGAACTGGTGGTATTTGACACTATAGAGCTACCGGAAGAAAAGCAGATAGATAAGATAAAGGTTATCTCGGTAGCGCCGGTGTTTGCAGAGGCAGTAGCACGTATCTACTCGGATAAGCCGATGTCTTCCTTGTTCTATTAATATCTACAATCTATGTAAACTCGATGTACCTAAACTAGAGAATAGTGAAGTATTAGATAATATGGGTATGCACTTAACGTGAGTTAAGTTAGTCTATTTCGATACTATCTCTTTATAAGGTGTAGCTTGAATTTGAACAGCATTTTCTAGTAATCTCATAGAAAGCAACCCGCTACTTTTTGATTTGTGATGATTATAGCGAAATGTATTTTCATCAAGATAATACGTAAAGTGTTCTTTAGAGGTTCTACATTCAGTAGTTTTTTTTGTGATTACCTTCGGAGTATAACCTTTAGATGTGGATGGTCAGCCATCTGTAGTAATCTTGTTTCCCCTGATTAACTGTTGATTAGTAAACTCATGAAGACTTTCAGATGATGCCTTATCAATCACATTTAATCGTATTCTACCAAGTGCTTATTATATACTTCAACAGAACCGCTTCAAAGTTACTCACATCAAGTACATACCCATATTAGAGAATTAATATGAACGAGAAACATGACGTATATTTCCTGGTGAGCGTTATCTTCCTTTCGAACAACAGTCGATGTAACTGTTTTAGTAACTGCCATACTATATAATGTATAACCAATCCAGTGTCTACTAAAAAAATATCCTGTAGTCATATATGACTGCAGGATATGCCATTTTTTATTGGTGACCCGTACGAGACTCGAACTCGTGTTACTGCCGTGAAAGGGCGGTGTCTTAACCTCTTGACCAACGGGCCATTGGTAGCGGTAACTGGATTTGAACCAGTGACACTCCGGGTATGAACCGAATGCTCTAGCCAACTGAGCTATACCGCCTAATTGTTGTACCGGGACCGAATAGCAAGCCTAATTATATATAAACGATATATTCTTGTCAAATAGATATTTTTCGGAAGATCTTTGCGAAAACTACGGTGTATATTGAGTAACACGAGGACGAATCGAAGAGAATTGTTTAGACCGAATGCTTTAAATACTTACCTTTACGATAGTAAATGCAGGCAATCGTACCACAAATTGCCCACCCGATAGGAATACTGTATCCGATGGCAGCAGGTCCAGAAACAATAGTTGCGGCAAACAGATATGAGCAGATTACGCGAATTGATAGCGATGAGATGGTCAGTATCATTACGATGGTAGCATCGCCGGTTCCTCGAAAGAATCCATTAAAAGAAAAGAATAGTGCGTGTAAGACATAAAACATCCCGATGGTCGCAAGAAACTCCCAGCCGTAGGATACAATTCTACCGGAGTTGGGATCCTGCTGGCTGACAAAGATTCCGAGTATTTGTTTCCCGAACAATAGAACAAAAGCAGAAGCGCAAAGAGCGATGGTAAGCATCATAATGAGGATGTTGCGATACCCTTTTTTTGCTCGAAGTACGTTTCCTGCACCGATGTTCTGCCCCGCAAAGGTAGCCATCGTCAGGCTCAGACTCTCTAGGAGTAGCAGAGCGAAGCTATCGAGACGTATTGCGGCACTGTAACCTGCTGCGGCAAGCTCTCCGAAGGAGTTTGCCAACCGGGTGATTAGCAGTGATATCAAAGAGGTTCCTGTCATCTGTATCGCAGCAGGGAGACTATTCCTTAGGATAGCGGGAAAACTCTCTTTATCAAAGACTAACACTTCAACCTTAAGCAGTGGTATTTGACGTCTTACCAACAGAATCGAGAGTAATACCGCGAACACATTTGAGACGATGGTGGCTAGTGCTACCCCAGCAACACCTAGATTAAACCATGCCACAAAGGCATAATCAAGCAGTATGTTGAGCAGGGAAGCACAGATGAGCAGATATAGCGGATGCTTCGAGTCACCGAGTGCTCTCATGTAGGAAGAATACATGTTAAAGATCGCCTGAAACACTAACCCTATAATCGACAACCGCAGATATCTCACCGCATAATCGAATATTTCTACCGGTGTGGAGAGTAATCGTAACAGTACCGGAGAGAGTATAAACCCTAAAACCGAAAGACATAAGGAAACGATAACTAAGAATATTACGCTAGTAGTAAAGGTTCTGCGAAGGCGTTGTTGCTCTGACGCTCCGTAGCAGTGTGATATCACTACCGCAGCACCGATGGTAAGACCTAGCAGAGATCCGTTCAGGAACCCGATTATCGCTGTAGAACTACCGACTGCAGCAAGCGTACCCCCACTGATATATCGTCCGACAATGATGGCATCAGCGACACTGTAGAGTTGTTGGCATAGATTTCCGAGCAGTAACGGTAGTGTAAACAACACGATCTGTCGGGTTATCTTTCCCTTTGTAAAATCCATTTAGTATCTCCCATATATACTGTTCATCTATTCAATATTATCCTCGTCGTTATCAGAAAAAAAGAAAGCTATAGCAAAACAATACCGCTTCAAGCGGTTTCTGTGGTAAAATCCCAAAGAGGATGTAATCAGTATAATATCAAACTCTGACTTCGTCAAAGGAGAGCTGAAGATGAGAATTGCCATATATGGAGCAGGTGCACTCGGTACAATCTTAGGTGCATATCTGACCAGAGCCGGACTTGATGTCACACTGGTAACCCGAAATACAGCTCATGTTGCTGCATTGAATCAAAAAGGTGCAAAGATTATCGGAGAAACCGAGATGCTGCAACCGGTGAAAGCCGTCCTTCCCGAAGATATGAGTGATTGTTATGATGTGGTTTTTCTGATGACCAAACAATCCGAGAACCAAGCTACAGCGGAATTCATTAAAACCAAGATAAAAGATGATGGTGTTCTCTGTACCACTCAAAACGGACTTCCGGAGCTCAAACTTATGGAGATTCTCTCACCACATAGGGTAGTAGGGACTACTGTCATATGGGGTGCCTCGCCGGTCGAAGCAGGGGTGGTAAGGCTCACTAGTAATGTCAACAACATGAGCTTTCAGATAGGCAGCCTAGCGGAAGGCAGTACCGAGCGACTTCAAACAATAAAGGATATATTACAACATATGTGCCCGGTATATATCGAAGAGAACTTTCTCGGTGCTAGATGGTCCAAGTTATTGATTAATGCGGCCTTCAGCGGGCTTTCCACTATCTTTGACGTCACCTTCGGCAAGGTAGCAGATAACAGAAAGATGAGAGCGATTGCACAGAGAGTTATTAAGGAAAGCATAGATGTCGCCAAGGAAGCCGATATTGCCATCATGCCGGTACAGGGTAGAAATGTTTCTCGGTTGATGGACTATAAGCGACCGATAAAGAAGAAGATTGCCAACCTGATTATCCCGATAGCTATGAAAAAACATAAATCCATTCGTTCCGGAATGCTTTATGATCTCGAAAGAGGAAGACCTACCGAGGTGGATGCCATAAATGGAGTGGTGTGTGATTTTGGTAGACGTTATCGATGTGCCACCCCATTCAACGACCGAATTGTTGAGATTGTACATCAGATTGAGGCAGGAGCATTAGTTCAGTCACCCGATAATATACATTTGTTTGATGATTTATTGTGAGTTTTCTCTGAAATTCACTGTAAAATGAGAGCGGTTTAGTGTAGAATATGCTTACAAAAATAATTTCGGCAGGAGGATATAAGACATGAAGAAACCCCAATATTTCTCACCGGTTGTAACGGCGTTTAATGAAGATAGAACCATCGATAAAGCAGCTAATGTGTTGATTTGGGATAGATTAATCGAGGGTGGAGTAACCGGAATAGTGGTAATGGGCTCTACCGGAGAGTTCTTTGCTATGAGTAAACAACAGAAACTGGAGCTCATCGAACTAGCTGCCGAACACCTGAAAGGCAGAACCCAGCTGTTTATTGGTACTGGAAATATGCGATTGGAAGATACGGTTGAGCTATCAAATATTGCGTTTGAGAAGGGTGCTGATGGCGTAATGATCATCAGTCCATACTATTTCAATCTATCGGATGAGAGTATAGAAGACTATTTCAGTGCCGCTGCTAAAGACATTAACGGCAATATCTTTATGTATAACTTCCCGGAAAGAACCTCATATGACCTGAAACCCTCTATTGCACTGTCTTTATTGAGACAACACAGCAATATCATCGGATATAAGGACACGGTAGGCAGTATGAGTCATACTCGCATGTTGGTTTCTACCATACGGACTGGTGGTTCGGAAGATTTTATCATCCTATCAGGAAAGGACGAGAATTTCGCACATACCCTAATGAGCGGTGGTAACGGCTGTATAGGTGGATTCAGTAACCTCTATCCTGAACTATGCGGAGCTTGGGTTGAAGCGATGCAAAACCTAGACATGGATAAAGCTTCTGCGATTCAGGCGGTTATGGACAGAATCAACGATATAGCGGTCATAGGAACCCCAGGGATACCCATCATGAAGAAGGCAATGATTCTCAGAGGGGTACAGATGAAAGATTACTGTCAATTCCCGTTCAGATCTGCGGACGAAAAGCAAACTCAGCTCATTCAAAAGATACTCGACGAGGTCAACCCTAAAGTAAAAGCTTTAGTAGGATAGCTTTTGTATAGTGACAATAACTATCGGTACAAGCCAATACGATATTGCTTGTACCGATATACTTTTGTATATATTGGTCAGTGGCTTGTTTTTATCGCTCGGTACAAAAGTTTTCCAAAGTGTCCCAGTGTAACCGATAGGATTCTTATTGGGTTGACATACTCAAAGTAGGGTTGATCCCAAAAGTCCGTTTTCATAGCATATTCTTTAAAGTTGCCGACATATATGACGTTCTTTCTCAGTTTTTTCTCTAGCTCAGGTATGGTGTAGATATCTTTTTGACCTAGCATATCACAGCAGAAAGAGATGCAGGTATAGCAATCCTTTATTGGGATGGGTTTATTGAATAAACCAAGAAACAAAGCATCTATCGAGTTATATATGAGTTCATTCTTTCGCGAAGTATAATCCTCAATCGCTAAGAGTAATCGGTTGTAAGCTTGATCCTTCAAGCCTACAACGGCCAGCTTAAGCGGCACATCACCAGGATGGTTGAAATAATGTATAGGGTATTCCGTTACAAATCCTCCAGCCAGCGGGATCTTCCGCTTTCTGCGGGCAAATGAGTACATAGTCTCAAGTGTTTCATCGAGAGATATAGCCACGTGGCTGTATTGGGTTTTGCCAAAGCGACGTATAAAGCGTCCCATCTTGTTGTTGGGAGCAAGAAATGCAATATATATTCGGTTCATCCTAAATTCTACTCCTTGGGATGTTGTAAATTATTACCTTAGTTAGCGGGAGAAGCATATGTGGTTCATATACACAATAGTAACAATAATACTGTGGGGAGGCACAGATCTTTTCTATAAACTCGGCAGTCGCAGAGAGGACAACTACAGCCACCTGAAGATAACGATTTTTGTCGGGATGGTTATGGGTATTCATGCAATAGTGGTTCTCTTAGCTACCGGAACGGAATTTCAACCGCTAAACATCATTCGTTATCTACCGGTATCCCTACTATATATCCTGTCGATGATAATCGGCTATGTCGGATTGAGATATATTGAGCTGTCGATAGCATCCCCGGTCGGCAACTCTTCCGGTGCCATCGCCTTTATTCTCTGCTTTATCTTCCTGAAAGCTCAGATGACCGTAGTTCAGATTGCAGCAGTCGCAGTTGTATCTGTGGGCATATATCTCTTAGCATTGCTTAACCAACCGACAGACAATACAAAGACCGAAAAGGATAAAAGATATCGAACCGGAGCAATGGCCATTATCTTTCCAGTCCTCTACTGTATCATTGACGGGGTGGGTACCTTCAGTGACGCGTTGATTCTAGATAGAGTTATGGATGAAACACAGGCATTAATTTCCTATGAATTGACCTTTCTTGCGGTCGGGATACTATCATTCATATATCTGAGAGTAATAAAGCAACAACAGATACTGCTTTTTGAACAGAAACCCCGTCTCGTTGCAGCAGTTTTAGAGACAGCCGGACAGGTCTTCTATGTCAGAGCCATGGCAACCAATGCGATACTGGCAGCTCCACTAATTGCATGCTACAGTATAGCATCAATACTGTTATCAAGGATATTTCTAAAAGAAAAACTGAGCATAACGCAGTATGTGATAGTAGCTGCTGTGGTGATTGCGATTGGTATACTGGGTTTCGAGTAGTGCACCTATGCAACCGATAGCGGCTTACCGAGGAGTAAGGTAGCATCCTCAATCTCCAGTGTTACCATAACCCAGCCCGGGTCATGGTAATCTTTTTTCTTTATCTTGAATTTCTCTCCATCACAGATGATGTACTCTGCATGTTCCAGATACTGCTTTGTGAAGGCGTTGTCATAGAAACTAACTACATTGGGATAGTCATTTAAGACCCCGTTGGTCCAAATTCGATCACTGTAGTCGGCAACGGTCAACGGTATATCCTCAAGGAGTACCGCTTCCTCCTTGTTCGGAAGGGAAAGCTTCGAGTTATGGGGAGCGATAATATAGTAGATGATGTCTTCAAATGGCAGGATAAAACTTACTGCCGAATCTTCGAGTAAAACCGCAGCATCAAAGAAGCGGTTTACATCATTGAAGATATATAGCGTCGAGTATGCAATCTCGCCGTTCATCAACCGCGCATATTCTGACTCTTTTCCTTTAGTATATGACGCAAGATCATTGCGTGCCATAAAAGGTTCGTTTATCCTCATATTATTACCTACTGCATAGTTGGCAAAACACAACCCGAGCGGGATGCCGTTATCCGAGACGGTAAAGATCTCGTTATAACTATCGGTATTCTCGATAAAGAAGGATAGATTAGTGGGATTGTCGAACCCTAAAGAACTATCGTTTATCGCATTATGCTTTTGTATAACTGCTGGTAGCATATCGACAAGCTGTATAACAGTTAATGCGGATAACAGAATCGGCAACAACTTACTAGGTAGAGCGTTCCTTAGCGAGACTAGCACAAAGAGAATTAGCAGATAGTATACTACCCAGAAGAGTCTTCCGCTACTCCGAAAGACAGAGAAAAGTTGAAGTAGCGTGGGGGGAAGTTGCAACTGCAGATATGCATTGTTGTTAATTATGACTGTGGTGGAGACGGCAAAGAGACTTAACAGTAACGAGACGATCGCCAGCGATACATGTGATTTTAGGTATACAAGTATTTTCACATATCGTCTAGAACTACAGTACCAAACGATGAGCAATACCAACGCAACTAAAATACCCAGTCCCAGATAGTTAAATCCCTCGGCAGAACCGAGTCCCTGACCTAGCGGAGGCAGTAGCAACGACCAAACAATACCACCTTTGCTGACGGGATTAAAAAGAGAGTTGAGGTTCATGGTAAAGTAACCGTATCCTAAAACCCCTCCAGGAGCGGTATCGGTATAGAAATAACCGAAGAGGATAGCTGTAAGTATAACAGTTAGTATATTTAACGCTAGAAACAACAGATTGGACAATACTTTTTTAGACTTAAGGCAATTCTGTAACAGATCGGCAAACAGCACTGATAGTACTAACGGTACGAAGTAGAAGTGTATTCCAACCGCAAAAAAACAAAGAAGCAGATAACCATAGCGATATCGAAATCCTTCTTTGCGATTGGAAAAATATAGGTATAGAGTGAAAATCACCAGAAAATGTGATGCGAGTGCCGTATGTCGGAAGGTTCTCTCAAGCATCACCGGGCTGAACACAAACAGTAGACAACCGATGGCAACCGGAAGTATCCGGTCAAAGAATAGGCAGAGCAATAACGCCGAGGATATTCCCATCAATATATAACAGAGCAACGTATAGATACCGAAGAATTGAAAGGTATCGGGTAGAATGAATTCAAAGAGATCACAAAACACCGAGAAGACGGGAATTGAGTCGGAAAAAGCAATGCTGCCTCCGGTGGGATAGGAGATTAGGGGGGAGACACCAAGTGGCAAGGTGAGATGAGACTCACGATAGAAAAGCCATCCAGTATAGTGCTGGATGATATCCCGTTCAATATAACCCCCTAAGATGTAGTTATCGTTTGTCACATTCAGTGTCAACGCATCGTTAGAGATGAAAAAGGCGGCGATGCCGATTAACGCAGCCAAGAGTATCGCAATATGTTTCTTGTTTTTTGTCATATGTCAAAACCTCTTGTGTTGGCGGAAGAAGATTCTCTCTAAATAACAGAGTATTACATCGTCAATCGCGATTTCTTTCTTCCGACAGCAGGTTCTGCTTAACGTCCCACAAGGTCTGGGACAGATCGACATAGTAATCGTGAGGATTTTCAAACCTTTTTACCTCGTCCCATATACTCTCGACCTCTCTCTCGCAGTAGTTTCGGGTTTCCTTAAGTGATGGGATATCGTATACCAACTCTCCCTCCTTCAGTATAGGAACTAAGAGTTCTCTTGCAGTAATATTATTGAGAATTTTACGTTTCCAGGGAAAGTCAGGGTCAAAAATCTCTACCGATCCGCAAAAATCAATCTTCTCATCATGTATGCACAGCAGATCTGCCTCTGCTTTCGAGCTTTCGTTGTCATAAAGTCGATAAATCTGCTTGAAATGAGGTGTCGTTATCTTGGCGATATTTTCGCTTATCTTTATTTTTGGTATGATGTTGCCATGGTCGTCCTCCGCTGCCACCAGCTTATATACCCCACCGAACACCGGATCACTCTTAGCGGTAATCAATCTTTCACCGACTCCGAAGACATCCACCTGCCCTCCCTGAGCGATGATATCTCTGATAATCGATTCATCGAGCGAACTGGAGGCGACAATTTTAATGTCTGGTAACCCTGCCTCATCTAACATATTGCGGGCTCTGACCGACAGATAGGCAATATCTCCTGAGTCTAGGCGAATACTTCCGCTTGATATATTGTTATTCTTGAGTGCTTTGATGGCGTTAGGTACACCGCTTTTCAACACATTATAGGTATCGACCAGAAGAGAAACCGAATTCGGATAAAGAGAACAGTAGGTGTCAAAGGCCTGGTATTCATCATCGAATATCTGTACCCAAGAGTGTGCCATAGTTCCACTGGAGGGTATCCCGTAAAGCTTATCCACTAGGGTGTTTGAGGTCGCCGGAACACCTGCGATATATGCCGAACGGGCACCGACCACCGAAGCATCAAATCCGTGAGCACGTCGTGCGCCAAACTCGAGGACGGTACGACCAGAAGCCGCACGTACAATACGATTGGCCTTTGTGGCAATCAATGACTGATGATTTACAATCAATAACATCATCGTTTCTATCAGTTGAGCCTCGATTGCTTTGGCTCTTACGGTTAAAATCGGTTCATTGGGAAATACAACCGTTCCTTCCGGAACAGCCCAGAGATCACCGCTAAAACGCATTGTTTTAAGGTAGCTTAAGAAATCCTCCGAAAAAACCGCTTTGCTTCTGAGAAAATCAATATCATCGTCGTTAAACTGAAGATTAAGCAGCTGCTCAATGACCGGAGCTAGTCCACAGGCAATGGCAAAACCTCCTGTATCAGGGTTGGTACGATAGAATAGATCAAAGTACAACACCTTGTCCTTCATCCCGGTACGAAAGTACCCGTTAGCCATAGTGAACTCATAGAAATCTGAAAGCAATGCATAGTTGTTCATGCGGTATTCCTCTTAGTGCAATCTCAAAATCGATACAATTATCACACAGAATCATAAATGTTTCAAGGTTACCACCTCCCATAAACCGAGAGTAACACAGCGGTTTAATTGAAAGGAAAAATTCCGAAATACAATACATATTGAAGCAGATGTAGTATGATGATAGAATCATATTGTAAAAACGAGAAAGGTGGAAGCAGATGGATATATTATCTAGATTCATTAAGTA
>WRIP01000001.1 GCA_009782665.1 Oscillospiraceae bacterium | reverse complement strand
CGTTCATGCTCCTTGTTATCTGTTTTTTCTTTTGCCATAATGTTTCCTCCATATTATCTATTCCGAAAAAGCTTCACTCAATGCTTCGCAAAAGTATCTCAATCTCGGGAGTATATAAGCGTAATTCATCCGAGCAGGCCCTATAACTCCTAGATGTCCGTTCAATCGTCCGGCTCTGAAATGCCCGGTAATCATACCCAGGTTGGTGAGAGAGGGATCTATTTCTTCCCCGATATATATCGAAAATGAGGTCTGTGCTCTCAGCAGTAGTTCAGCTAATTTTTTACTGTCGTTGATATACTCAAGATAGGGAAGTATCTGACTGTATACGTCGCGATAGCTGAACAGATTTTGCTCTCCGTCGGTGTATACTCTGTATGAGGAGAGGTTCTCGACTAACGAGAGAGCAGACTGAATCAATGGGGTATATGCCAATGATTCTTCTGCCAATTGACTTCCGATTCGAAGCATCAAATCATTATTTACATCTTCGGGTGAGATAAAGACCAGGTATTTATTAAGCAGTTGTTCGACATGATGCAATCTTGACTCAGACAGATCTTTTTCAATACGACAGACTCGCGATTGAATCGAACCGGCATCGGTTACCCCTATGAGTGCATAGTTATATCTACCTATCTTTAGTACACGAAAGTGTACTAGATGCGGATTGTTACCTCGCGGGGTCATCGCAACAGATGATAGCCCGAACAGCTCTGCTAGAATACCGGCCGCCTTTTCGGTGGCTTTCTCGGGATCGTTATCCATGCCCCTAACAATCCTATTTATCTGCTCACGCTCTTTGGATTCCATCGACCAGGGATTCATGAGGTTATCTATGTAGTAACGTATACCAAGCTGTGTGGGGATACGTCCGGCAGATGTGTGAGGTTGCTCCAACAATCCAAGTGTGGTTAACTCAGCCATCTCGTTACGAAGTGTCGCAGAAGAGACCGAGAGTGATTCAAGGAATCCGGCCAAGATTCCCGATCCTACCGGATCTCCCGAGTCGGCATGGAGTGTAATCAATGCGGTTAGTATGGTTCGTTTTCTGTCACTGATTTCCATAGAAAGCTACCTTCACTAAATGCTAGCACTCAACACTAACGAGTGCTAATAGATATGATACTCTGATTTAGTCATTTGTCAAGTGGTTTTTTATCGGAAATACAAATATTTTTGAATTATGTTAGAATTAGCCATGCTTTGACGAGGTGACCAATGACAGGAATATATGTTCACATACCATTTTGCCGACAACGATGTCACTACTGTGACTTCTATTCTCAAACCGATAGTTCTTTGATCGAGCCATATATGACAGCGCTGTTCAACCAGATCTCGGCTTTTGAACCAATCGATGTTGATACAATATACTTCGGTGGTGGAACCCCCTCATTACTCGATAGTAAACAACTTGCGTTACTGATTGGAGCACTGAACAACCGCTTCAGAGTAAAAAGTGATGCTGAAATCACCCTTGAAGCTAACCCCGAGTCGACTACTCTTGCCAAACTAGCCGATTATCGATTGGCAGGGGTCAATCGACTTTCATTGGGTATACAATCCTTAAATGATCTAACACTCGGCAATATCGGTAGAATCCATGACCGCCGAGTTGCGATACGCGCCTTGGAGTATGCAACAGCTATATATGATAACATAAGTGTCGATGTTATGTTGGCACTTCCGGGTGAAAACACCGACGATGTGGATAGGACGTTAGAGTCGATTCTGGAATACGACATCGAGCATATATCGGCATACATACTAAAACGAGAGCCACATACATATTTCGCTGAGCTCTATCGAGAAGAGTATATCGACGACGATATCATTGCCGATATATATATGCATGTGGTCGATGTATTAGCTGCAAATGGGTTTAGTCAGTATGAAATAAGCAACTTCGCACGCAGCGGATATCGCAGTAGACATAACCTGAAGTATTGGAACTGTGAAGAGTATATAGGAATCGGAGCTGGAGCTTACTCCGCCATAGCCTGTGAACGATACCACATTGAAGGGGATACACGAAAATACCTGAAGGACTTTATGAGATTATCTGGTGACAGCAAGCATGCAATGGTATCTGATGGTCCGGTGGATTGGACCGACTATTTCATACTCAGACTTCGAACTACCGAGGGACTGTCCCTTAACAAACTGAAGCAAATGTTTGACTTTACTGTCCCGGAGAATATGAAACGTCTGTTTACCATATATGAAGAACAAGGATACATAAATGTGTATGATAATGACGTACATTTGACGCGAAAAGGCTTCTTGGTTTCTAATGAAATACTGTCAGAGCTATTACTTGCTGCTGAACTATGATAACAATATACATCAAAGCAGTATGTCACCTAATTATACTCCTTCGTTTGTTCTTGGTAATGTAAATCGGATATAAAATGGGTATGGATACTCAAAATCCTTAAGATCCTTATTCCGGATGGTTTCAATTACCAATACACTGTAAGCGTCATCAATGCGGTAGCCGATTATGGAGAGTTTTTCAAACGCAGATTCTACATATTTCGCCTTTTGTATTGCGTATCGATTAAACTCGGTATCGGGAACAGCTATATATCCCATGGTATGGTTGGTTCCATAGCTCCAATAATCATCTGTTATTTCAGCAACCGTTATGACGATATCGTTAAAATCCCGTCCACTCAGAGCGGAAATACTGGTGATCACTGAGAAACCGTAATACTCATCGAGATCAAATATTCTTGCGTCTTCCGCAATCAGGTATGGTAGAAGCGGTGACAAGGGGTTGGTTTTTGTGATCAGATACAGAGTGTTCTCTGCTAACGGATTACCTTCCAAAATATTGATGAAGGTATTCATCCTGATTTGATTGAGTTCGTTTGTTTTTCCTCTTGGGGAGATTAATAGGTTGGTAGTAATGTTGTTTTTTGCAGCATAAGCTGCAATAACATTATCTCTTTCAAAATCAACCGCTGTTATTGAAGATATATTCGTCTCCGTCAGTAATTCCCATGCTATCCGATTAATGAAATTCGAACGGGAAGCTGCAAAAATACTGTCATCGGAGAAGGAAGCTCGCTTTTGGATAAGAGCTCCTCCCATATCGAAAATCTGGATTGTTATTTCCAGTGATATCAGTATCATCGGTTTTTTGTATATTTGACTACTGTGGTACACACCAATAGGAATATGAGATAGTATACCGGGTAGAACAACCTGCCGCTTGAACGAAGTTGAGAAAAAAGAGACATTATTAACTTTGGTAGTGAATACTCAAAGATAATATGTCCTCCTGCAGTAAGGGTATTGCTGAGTGCAAATATGATGAAGAATATTGATACAAGGATGATGCCGAGATACTTTTTTATCAGCTTGAACAGACGACTATCGGTTGATGATATTCTCCTTATCATCACGATTAAGCTGATTCCCAAGGCGACCAAAACTCCTAGTCCCAGATAATTGAACCCGTCATAATTTCCAAGTACCTGACGCATTGGCGGAATTATCAATGACCATCTATAATCACCGAGACTGCGTGGGTTGATTGCAGCGTTAAGGTTCATGGAAAAATATCAGTACCCGGATGATCTTTGGGATTCTCCCAACATAAAGATTCCGCTGCATAATCCCGCTGTAAAGGTCAATCCGATCGATGCAACGAAAACTATAAATGAGCGAAAGGGCTTTTGTCTCACAGCCGTATTGTCTATGATATCAGCCAATAGTATCCCTAAAATCATCGGCAGAAAATATGGGTGAATAAGAATGGAAACTGCTGACAGAAGAATATAACCGGGGGAAATCGGTTCACCGTATTTCTTAGCCTTAAAATATATGAACAAGGCAAATAGTATCAGATAGTGTGAGGCTAACGCTGTATGTCGAAAAGCTCTTTCCATTAGTATCGGAGAAAAACAGAATAATACCGTTGACAGATAGATCTGAGTGCGATTTGTGGTAAACAGACCGACGAGTTTACCGGATGCAACTCCTTGTAAAATATAGCAAAGTAGAGTATATATTCCGAAATACTGGAACCTGTTTGGCAGACAGAACGACAATAACTTAAAAATATATGCTACAAGAGGGATTGAATTGGAAAATGATATTGAAATACCAATGGGATACTGTAATGAGGGAACCCAACCCAAGGGCCATTGCCAGGGAGTACTGCGAAAGCCAAGCTACCCGGCGTAGTGCCCGATTATATCTCCCTCAACATACCCGTTCATGATCCAAGCATCCCGCATCGGATTCAAGGGAAGAAATCCAAATACCGAAACAAATACTAGTGCTCCAATTAAACCGTAAATATATGTATTTACTGGTACAGGATTAAACAGAGGTTTACGTAGTTTATACTCCTTGAAATCCATACGGTTCTTCGCGTTGTCGTCATGATCAATCTGATATGCCAATGAGCTTTGCTGGATAGGTATATTTATGTAGCATATGGGTTTATGCCTGTTGCGATTCGGGGATTCTGATGGAATACAGATAGAAGTCCTTTCCATCTTTTAGTAGTACATACTCGCGATATTTGACTATTACCGGTTCGACCGTACCCATGATCGAGGAGGTTTGTGTCTGTGAGTCGGGTAGCTGCATATATGCTATGGTCAGTATCTTCGTGTTACCCCTTCGGGTAATAGCATCAACTCTCGGGAAGTATCCTCCCGCACTGCTGGTAGGGGGTACTAGATATGCTTCTCGTTCCGGTATATACAGATAGCCGGTATAGTCGATGCCGTCACCTCCCGGAGCTATTAGTCCTTGTTGCCCGAAGGTCGCGTTCTCTAACTGTATGTTGGGTCCGAACAGTTTGATGGTATATCGGTCAATATCGGTGGTGGGTATATATGTGTAACCGAACTCATCACTCTCATACTTGAATAGGTTTTCCATCTCTATTGTGGTGAGTATGGCTGCTTCCTTCAGTTTTTTTGGATCCGCATTGAGAATACTAGAAAAGTCAGCAGGATCCATCGACACCAACGCTGAAAAGAGGATCTCATAATCTCTTTTTTCATCGGTATCATCTAGTGCTACGTTAACCCGACCTATTATGAGGCTTATGATAAAGCCTGCACCTATCACAGCAAACAATAGGAACACTACCCCGATGGTTTTTCTGCGAAGGCGTTTACGCCGTTTGATACGTTGTTCTCTGGTTGCTAAAGCTCTTGCCATACAGCTGCCTCTTTATCTATTCTCGTATCTGTCCGTTGCCTAAGACAATGGTTTTTGTAGTGGTTAATGCCTTCAGTCCCATTGGACCTCGGGCATGTATTTTACTGGTGGATACACCGATCTCTGCCGAGAGACCGAATTCTTCTCCGTCGGTAAACCGGGTAGAGGTGTTCAAATATACAGCAGCGGAATCGACGTTGCTTAAAAACACGTCTGCATTCACAACATTCTCGGTAATTATGGCATCGCTGTTGTGGGTGCCATATTTTTCGATATGCTTGATTGCTTCATTCAATGTATCTACGATGTGTACTGCATAGATATAGTCGTTGTATTCGATATACCAATCCTCCTCGGTGGCTTCCGATATACCGGGTAGGATCTGTCTGACATCGTCATCTCCTCGAAACTCAACAATGTTTCCGATTCGCTCATAGATACGCGGCAGAAAATCATCTGCTATTGAGCGATGTACCAATAGTGTTTCAGCAGAATTACAGACTGATGGGCGTTGTGTCTTGGCATTATCCGCAATACTAAGAGCCATCTCAATATCCGCAAACTCATCTACATAGACATGACAGTTTCCTGCACCTGTCTCCACCACAGGAACTTTAGCATTCAGGGTGGTTGACTCAATCAGTGATTTGTTCCCTCGGGGAATCAACAGATCCACATATCCAGTGAGTTCCATGAGCTGCTTGGCAGACTCACGTGTGGTATCGAGTACCAGTCCTACGATATCTTCCGATAGACCATGTGCTCTAAGACCTTGCTTGATAGTGTCTACCAATGCAATATTTGAGTGGATGGCCTCTTTTCCACCGCGAAGTAAGACGGCATTGCCGGCTTTAATGCACAGACATGCAGCATCGATAGTTACGTTGGGTCGGCTTTCATAGATGAGTGCAACGACACCGATTGGTACCCGCTTATGCATTATCTTTAGTCCGTTAGGACGGGTGCTTCCACCTTCAAAGATACCGACTGGATCCTCAAGATCTGCCATCTTGATCAATGCATTCGCCATATTGTTGATTCTTGATTCGGTTAACCGCAAGCGGTCACTCATGACCTCACCGATACCATTATCTGCGGCATTTGCTAAATCTGTTTTGTTTGCAGCAAGAATTGCATTGGTGTTCTCAACCAGAAGTTTTGCAATGGTTTTAAGCACGATATCCTTAAGTCTACTGTCAGCGTTTGCTATTTGAGATTTGGCAGCCTTAGCGGCTTCGCCCAGCTGTAATACCGTCATTGCTGTGTGGTTCCTTTCTTGGCCGGGAAAAAAGTACCGACCGATTTACCCTCTACTGCTAGATAGAAATTCATCGGGTCGTTTCCGTTGAGAATTACTGCATCAGATCCTGAGTTGGTTACCAGCGATGCAGCCTTAATCTTGGTATTCATACCACCAGTACCCAATTTAGAGTAGCTGCCAGAGGCATACTGTTGTACCTCTTCGATATCCGCTACCACTGGAATTAGGTTAGCATTCTGGTTTGCTTTTGGATCGCTGTCGTAAAGCCCATCAATGTCACTGACCAAGACCAACAGATCCGCCTTTATGAGCTGACATACGATAGCGGACAGTTCGTCGTTCTCACTGAAAACACCGACCTCAATCTCCTTGACAGAGACGGTGTCATTCTCATTAATTATGGGGATACATCCCAGTTCAATCAATCGGCTGAGGGTATTTTCCACATATCTTCTGCGTTTCTCGTCAATGAAATCGTCGTTGGTCAGCAGTACCTGAGACACAATATGACCAAACTCCGAGAAGAGTTTGTCATACATATACATCAGTTCACATTGTCCGACCGCAGCAGCAGCCTGTTTTGATGCCATATCCTCGGGTTTAGTCTGAAACCCCAATTTGGAGTATCCGACCGGAATGGCTCCAGAGGTAACAAACACCAGCTCTACACCACTGTTCTTGATATCTGACAGTATCTTGACGATGCTCTCGATCTGACGTAGATTGAGCATCCCAGTTTGGTGGGTCAAGGTTGAGGACCCTATCTTTATTACAATTCTTTTATACTTGTTCATATCATCACCACAAAAAAATCTAGACAGAGTATATCACACTGTAAACATATATACAAAAGTATAGACCTTTATTCAACCCTTCTTTAAAAAAGCGAACACCAATTGAGCTCATAAATGAAATACTCAAATATCTTCTCGATTTAATACTGATTTATCCAATACTGACGCATGTGAATTAGATTCTGTCAAAAGTACATTGCAGTCAACACTACTAAATGAGGCTTCTGGATAAACCTGGCGTATGTATGAGTAAACCCTTGAACTCTGATCTGTCCCCTTCTTTATTCTATGAAACTATTATAGCTCATATCACCTATTTGCAGCGAGGCATATACCTTAAAGAGGTAATGTAGGTGGGTTTCTATCGATACTCTCATATGGCTTCTCTCATGAAGG
This sequence comes from Oscillospiraceae bacterium, assembly GCA_009782665.1. Lineage (GTDB taxonomy): Bacteria > Bacillota > Clostridia > Oscillospirales > Ruminococcaceae > WRIP01. Next base: position 24,818 of record WRIP01000001.1, on the reverse strand, counting down.
TTAATTAGTTGCAACAGAACATACCAAATGACTATATTTCTCAGAGGATCCCATAAAACCTCAGAATGGTATGTTACTAAAGAGTAAACTCAGTAATGTACTTTCTCGTTTACAGAAAGTATACTTCAATCATATTTGCAATAGATTCGGTTACTGTGATATATTGATACATATTCAAAAGGAAGCTGGGAGACAATATGAAATACTGCAAAAAGTGTGTAATGCCTGATACCCGTCCCGGGATAATGTTTGATCAAAACGGTGTCTGCTGTGCCTGTAATCATTATGATATGCGTAAAGATGTAGATTATGATGCACGTTTTAAAGAATTTGAAGCATTGTGTAACAAATATCGCGGTATGAACGGTGAGAACGGATATGACTGTGCTGTTGCGGTGTCAGGAGGTAAAGATAGTCATTATCAGGTACATATGCTGAAGGAAGTTATGGGTATGAATCCCATTTTATATACCGTCGAAGACAACTTTCCCATGACCGATGCTGGTAAACATAACCTGCAGAATATCAGTGAGACGTTCGGTTGTACCATTATTTCATGCAAACCTGACATACGTACACAGAAGACGATCATGAGAAAAACCTTCGAGAAGTATGGTAAACCCACCTGGATCATCGACCGGTTACTCTATACATATCCGCTTCATATGGCGTTGAAGTTCAATACACCACTGCTCTGTTACGGCGAGAATGTCAGCTATGAGTATGGCGGTGTAGATGATGTCGAAACATACTCCGCTAAAGAACAGATAAATAACGGTGTTGCAATCGGAATACCGCTTGAAGAGTTAATAGGAGAGGGAGTAACCGAAAAGGAACTGCAGTTGACACTAGCTCCCGAGCCAGAACAGCTTGAGCAACTTGATGTTTTCTACCTCAGCTATTTTATGGAATGGAATTCCTATCGCAACTATCAGTTTGCTAAATCTCGCGGATTTCATGATTTGTCACATGAATGGGATCGTTCACATCATGTGGAAAACTTCGATCAAATAGATTCTCCTGCGTATTTAGTACACAGCTGGATGAAGTATCCTAAGTTCGGTCACGCATCCGCTACCGATTATTGCTCGAGAGCTATTCGTTACGGACTGATGACGAGGGATGCGGCTATTGAGCTGGTCAACAAACGGGACCATGACCTAGACTCGCGTTCGGTCGCAGACTTCTGTAAGTTTCTAGGATATTCCGATACCGAGTTTTGGAGCATCATCGATAGTTTCTATAACCGAGATATTTTTGAAAAAGACGATATCGGTCGATGGGTGTTGAAAAACCCCTTGACGCAGTCATCATAGACGAGTAGATGTTTTGGTTAACATGGTAAACTTGGTTAAGATATCCGGCGTTATCATTTTGGATATTGAGAAACTAAGTGTTATAAAGAAACCAGAGAAGTAGAGGATTTTTGTTGATTATCTCTTACGCTCAGAATTTTGACTTGAATATTGAGTTGAAACATAAAGGGAGAGCTCTAATCATATTTGCCTAATTCTTTGGCTGCTTCATAAAAAGCAAGGATGTTTTCTATGCTTGTGTCTGCTTGAATATTATGAGCCGGTCCCATTAGCAGTCCGCCATCTTTACCAATAGTTTGCATCCTCAATGAGACTTCGTCATATATATCGTCCTTTGTTCCGTGTGGTAACACATACTGTATATCTATTGATCCCCAGAAGGAGAGTCGATTTCCATATTTCTTTTTCAATATTGCAGGATCCATTGCATGAGGTTGTACGGGATTTAACACATCGACACCAATATCTATCAGATCTTCGATGACGGGTTCAATATATCCACAGCTGTGATAAGCGACGATAATGTCAGGGTTACGCTCTTTATATGCAGTTATAATCTTTGCCAATCGAGGTTTTAGCGTCTCTCTCCAAAGAGTTGGGGAGAGCATCATTTTATCTTGAGTACCTATATCATCTCCTAGCCAGATCATATCTGCACCTTCATCTATCATTTGTAGTCCGACCAAGAGAGGAAACTGCATAACCTTGTCAAACAGTTCACCCATATATTCAGGACGTAAAACCATATCGATTATAGTCTCTTCAAGACCGTGCAGATACCATGAACTCTCAAAGATAGTGCATGCCAGAGATCCGCAGATGAAGTAGTCATTCCCATATTTCTTAACTAACTCTCTGAATGGCAGATAAATTGATTCATCAGTTGGATCAGGAATGGTATATGCAAGGAGTTTTTTACCGTCTGGATCATCTGATAACGGTCTTTCTATCATCTCAGTATATCGTCCCGAAGGGTTATCGAAATATTTCCACTTAATTCCCCAACGACATGTGTATTCCTCTTGTGGACCATAATAGCTGTTTTGAATTCCTTCGGTATGCATCAACATGTCATTTCCGATGATTACTCCGAGCTGGTGTGGATCGTTCACACCAAAGTACTCATATAGTTTTTCCCTGACCTCCGGAACAAATTCTGCAAAAACAGGTACTCTATCCGGTTTCATATATGAAAATGCAGCCTTAACTCTTTCTTTACAGGTCATGATTTTTCCTCCTACTTAATACTTGTGTCCATCTTGATTCAATATGTATAGTTTATACCAATCAGCCAGAGGTGATTGAATATATAGCGCAAACTCCATTATTGTTTATAGACTATTTGGAGTATCATCGATAGTTTAGGTAACCGAGATATGCTCACAAAAAACCATATCGGTCGATGGGTGAAGAATTACACCATAACTCGGGTACGGTTTTACGATAAACAAAGATTAAGCTCACCGACGAAAAAAGCGTCGGATGAGCTTTTTATATATCCCCGGTTTTTTCTAGACGGGTTCGGTTTTCTTAAGGGTTACTAAGACTAACTCAAATGGATTGTTTATTCTCAGTGGTAACTTGGTGTTACCTAGACCCCGGCTGACGATGAGAGTCGAATCCCTGGTCGTATACATACCGGAGGTATATGCGGGGAACAGTCCCTGTCCCGGAGAGAATACCGCACCGAAAAACGGGAACCGCCACTGTCCTCCATGCGCATGTCCCGACATTATGAGGTCGTAATGATAGTTGGCATAGATGGAAAAATGCTCGGGTTTATGTGATAACAATATATTATATTTTGTTTCGTCGATAGGTGACAGCTCCCTGAGTTTCAATGTAATATGCATGTTATCGTGGGTTTTTCTGATAATACTTCCGCGTTCGAATTTGGGATCCATCAGACCGGTCACGGTAATGATATCGCCGCCTTTTTCTATCTCTTCACGACTGTCAAAGAGCATCTTCACTCCGGCATTCTTCAATTGACGAAACAGGATATCGCGTTGCGCTATCCGTGCCTCATGGTTACCTGGAGCATAGTAAACATCACAGATCTTGGTCAGCTTAGACGCGAAATCAGAGGCTAACTCGATCTGAGGTATTAGACTATCGATGATATCGCCGGTAAAGACGATAATATCCGGTGACAAGCGCTTAATTCGTTCCAGCAAACGATCGTCACGACATAGGAGACGGTTGTTGTGGAGATCCGACAGATGCAGTACCTTATATCCGTCAAAAGCAGCCGGTATCTTTTCACTTTCCACAGTATGTCGGGTCAGAGAAACATGGAGCAACTGTCTGATGAAATATGCAGCACCGGCACCAGCTAACAGTAGATAGGGCAGGGATGATTTTTTAGATGATTTTTTCATCTTTCTGCTCCTCCTCGAGGCAGTCTTCGAGCATACGGGAAGATACAAGAATAATAAAGCTTCATCGCAGGATGAAGCTCTAATACTAAATCACTGATTTTTTTGCAATAGACGCTTTTTTACGCGCGGCTGTCTTCTTGTGAATAATGCCTTTTTTTGCAGCTTTATCGATAACGCTGTAAGTGTCAGCTACCACCTTATCCCGATCGGCAGTCCCGTCGGAAAGAGCGGCGTTCGCCTTCTTTATGGATGTCTTAAGGTTGGTTCTGACCGCCTTATTGCGTGCGGTAGCTTTTGCGTTGGTTAAGACTCTCTTTTTCTGTGACTTAATGTTGGCCAAGAATTCCACCTCCTTTTGTCTAGATTATACCTATGGGAAATATGTATAATCGGTGTTAGCAAGCTATATCTTATCATCTGAGAGTATAAAATGCAATACAGATTTCGCCCTGTTTTCCGATTCTAGATTCTTCGTGTAGATATCTCGCTGCTGTAATCTCGAATATATGATGAATTTCTGTAAATACCGATGTATATATGTATAATATATGTATACATAGCAGATAACTGACTAGGAGGATACTATGGATTCAAAAGCTGTTAGATTGAAACGAGCTAAGGTAAGAGGAGAGGCTACCGAACAGCTGGATGAAATGCGGTTGATTGAAGGAGTCGGTATTGAGGGTAATCATATTCAAGGAGGCAGCAAACAGGTATGTCTCTGTACCAAACAGGCGAGAGATTGGATGGAACAGCAAACAGATAAAGGATTGTGTTTTATGCGGTTTGACGAGAATATACTGGTCGATACTCCCGAAGTCGTAAAACTTGCCGTCGGCAACAGAGTGGCAATCGGGGAGGGGATTCTCACGGTGACTGCGAACAAGCCTTGCTTTGATGAATGCATACTTCATTCCACCAACCGGTATTGTATGCTCTCCGAGTCTGTCGTTTTTCTGTCGGTAGAGGTGGGAACGACTATAAGAATCGGTGATATTGTCAGAGTTCTTCCCGACTAATTCGGTCACTCCGTCGTTGCTGCATAGCTGCTAGCTCGGTCTGTTTAGCTGACATAATATCATCGATGTCAACCGCAAAAGTCGAAATAGCGTGCTCTAAAACACTTGAATGAAGCATAACTGCTGCCGAGTTATCTTCCAGGTAGTAGCTATCGATATATGCCAGCAAACGCCCGAGATCCTCTTCTATGCTGCCGTACTCGTGGTTTTCAAAGTCAACACCATATATCTCAAGGTCTGAAGTAATGATGAAGTTTCTGCCGTTTATATCACCGCGTATCTCATGGGTTGAAGTGTACGCTACCGCGCAATAGAAGTGTTTCAGCCAGCAAATGAGATTCTCTGCAACCGCATTACAGTCGGTTGCTGTGACCGACTGCTCTAAGAAATCCGGGATAGTCTGCCCGGTAATATACTCGGTAACTAAGGTATTACTGCAGATATCTAGAATCATCGGGACCTTAACACCATTTTCCTTGAGCTGATGTAGAAACACCCGTTCGGTTTCAAGTGTTGAAATAACGGTATGCTGTTTATGGACATGGTTATCCTGAAGATATACGATGTTGCGTTTAGAGGGGAACTGTTTCATTGATTACTCCTCGGTATGAAATATCCGGGATGCCTTGTGGAAGCGGTACAACCGAATATGATATAATCTGAAAAATAACATAAGGAAAAAGCGATGGAAGAATATCGAAACTTTTGTATTATTGCACATATAGATCACGGTAAATCGACGTTGGCCGATCGAATTCTCGAGATTACCGGAGCGGTGGATGCCCGAGAGATGCAGAGTCAGTTTCTTGACAACATGGAGATTGAGCAGGAACGCGGCATAACCATTAAGGCGCGTGCGGTTACCCTTGAGTATCTGTCGCAAAACGGTAAGACATATATCTTAAATCTCATCGATACACCGGGACATGTGGATTTCGGTTATGAGGTTTCAAGGTCGCTTGCAGCCTGTGAGGGAGCAATACTGGTCATCGATGCCACACAGGGGGTGGAAGCACAGACACTGGCAAATGCGTATTTGGCTATCTCACATGACCTTGAGATACTGCCGGTCATCAATAAAATAGATCTCGTTTCTGCTGAACCCGACCGAGTCGCACAGGAGATAGAGGATGATATCGGGATACCTGCACTGGATGCTCCGAGAATCTCCGCTAAACTGGGTACCAATATCGAAGAGGTGTTAGAGAGGGTTATCACCGATATCCCGGCTCCGAAGGGAGATGTAGATAGCCCGCTTCGTGCACTCATCTTTGACAGTATATATGATTCCTATCGTGGGGTGATTGTCAATGTACGGCTGTTTGACGGACAACTCAAAACGGGAGATACCATAAAGTTCATGCAGACAGGTTCACAGTTTCTAGTGGTAGAGGTCGGACATATGAGAGCCGACTCATTGGAACCTTGTGATATGCTCTTGGCCGGTGAGGTCGGATACTTCACTGCGTCTATCAAGAACGTCCGTGATACCAAAGTTGGGGATACTGTGACCTTGCTGTCAAATCCTGCAGAGCAACCGCTTCAAGGCTATCGCGATGCTATTCCGATGGTGTTCTGCGGTATCTATCCCGCCGATGGAGCAGATTACGAAGCACTGAGGGATGCTATTGCTAAACTCATTCTCAACGATGCTTCTTTATCCTATGAACCGGAAACATCGATGGCACTCGGATTCGGATTCCGTTGCGGATTTTTAGGGTTGCTGCATCTTGAGATTGTTATCGAACGACTGGAAAGGGAGTTTGACCTCGACCTCATAACCACCGCACCGAGTGTGTCTTATCGAATTACCAAGACCGACAATCAGGAAATATATATCAGCAATCCCACAAACTACCCGAATGTGTCAACGATAGCTAAGACGGAAGAACCCTATGCTAAAGTCACTATCTTTACACCGACCGAATATATCGGAACGATTATGGAACTCTGCACCGAACGCAGAGGGGTATTTCTGGACATGAAGTATCTCGAGGGAGAACGGGTTGAGATGCACTATGAGCTACCACTGGGTGAAATCATATATGATTTCTTCGATTCTCTCAAGAGCCGAACTCGAGGTTATGCGAGTTACGATTATGAGATGAAGGGATACATGAAGTCTTCTTTGGTTCGCCTGGATATACTGATAAACGGGGAGGTCATTGATGCCTTTTCTATGATTGTGTTTGCAGATAGTGCATACAAGAAGGGGCGTAGGATGGCAGAAAAACTAAAGGAGCATATCCCCAGACAGTTGTTTGAGGTGCCGATACAAGCCGCGGTCGGAGGTAAGGTTATTGCCAGAGAGACAATACGCGCATTGCGGAAGGATGTACTAGCAAAGTGCTACGGCGGTGATATTACCCGCAAGAAGAAACTGCTGGAAAAACAGAAGGAAGGGAAGAAACGGATGCGGACTCTGGGTTCAGTTGAGATACCTTCCGAGGCCTTCACTGCAGTGCTGAAACTCGATAACTAGCGAATACATGGGAGGTATAGTTTGTGATAATTTTCGCCGGGACCTATACAAAGGAGACAAACAGCAAAGGAATATATGTGTTGCAGTTTGATGAGAAAGACCAAAACCTTGAGATACGAAACAGTGTCATGACCGAAAATCCATCTTTTTTGGCAGTTGATTCAACCTCTCTTTATGCCGTCAATGAGATGGGAAGCCAAGCCGGATACACTCGATATCTGTTGCGAGATGATCTGTCACTGGAACAGCAACAGGTATTTCGTACCACAGGTGCCGGCAGCTGTCATATAATCTTAGCGACCGACACAAAATCCATGTATATTGCCAACTACAACAGCGGAGATATACTGGCATTTAAGCGGGGTTATGACCATGAACAGACCGAATTGATTCAGGTAGAAACATATAGTGGATGCGGACCTAACCAACACCGGCAATCGGTACCACATGCTCATTCGGTTAATATCAGTCCTAACGAGAAACATCTCTTGGTTGCAGATCTGGGGACCGATAAGATCATGGTTTACGATATACTGGGTGAAGGACAGATAAAACCTAACGAGATTAACCCTGAGGTATATACGAGAGCGGGTGAAGGTCCGAGACATCTATGCTTTAATCAAAAAGCTGACAAAGTCTATCTACTGACCGAACTACTCAGTAATATCATCACCTTCAGCTACGATCCCGATACCGGCAGACTAGACCGGGAGGATAGCCTATCTATCACACCGCCCGGGTACAGTAAGCCGAGTCTCTCGGCAGAAGTTTGTCTATCGGGTGATGGCAGGTTTCTATATGCTAGCAATCGAGGTTGGGACGGAATTGCGATATATGCGGTTGCCAAAGACGGAAAGTTGTCTCTTTCGGAATACCGCGAAGGGTTTGCCTTAACTCCCCGTAGTTTCACCATCTCAAAGGATGACAGATACATAGTTATTGGCTATCAAGACTCGAATCTTATAGTCGTAGCCGAACGCAATACCGATACCGGTGCAATTGGTGATCTAGTGGCTTCAATAGAAATACCGTCGCCCGTATGTGTAGTTGAAGCATACCAGGAATGATCCAATCCCTATTACCGCAAGATAAAATCGCAATCTAGGTTTCTATCTCGATCAATAGGATATGTCCTTTATCAGGGTATATATGAAATGAGAGCAGTAGGCTGCATATCGTTCAAGATTAAAGACAAAATCCGAGAGTGCTGTTTCATCGGCATTGTCCGAGATTATCTTCAACGAGAGATAGGGTACATTGTTTAGATATGCAATGTGAGCAATAGCAGCCAGCTCCATATCTACACATAGACAATCGGTTCGATTCTTAATATCATCTTTTTGCGAGCCGGAAGACACAAACATATCACCGGTTGCCACCTTGCCGGTAACATAATCAAAACGTTCAGATTTAAACACCTCTTTGGCTTTGGCATTTAAACGGTTGTCAGAATAGAAAACCGTATTGTTATCTAGACCAGAGAACCCGGCAGCATGAAAATCGTGATAGCAGCTTGAGGATACTAGTATCACGCTTCCGGGTACCAGCGAATAGCTACAGCTACCGGCTAAACCCGTGTTTAGAATAATATCGCACTTTAACTCCGAGATGAGAGCCTGAGCGGCTGCGGCCGCGCAGGCTTTTCCTACACCGCTCACCGTCAGAAACAGTCGATTGTCGAACATTGAGCTCTCGGTTACCTCAATACTTCCGCAGTGATGCATGTCCTCGTATACAAAGAAGTCACGAAGCAATGATATCTCCTCTTCCAATGCACATATAATCCCTATTCTCATCTATCTACCTTTCTTGGTTAGACATTAAATCTAATCAGTGTGACATCGCCGTCTTTCATGATATAATCTCTACCCTCGATGCGAACCAGCCCCTTTTCTTTGGCTGCTGCCATATTCCCGCATTCTTTGAGATGCTCGAACGCCACTATCTCGGCACGTATGAATCCTCTGGCGAGATCCGAATGTATCTTTCCGGCAGCTTCTCTGGCTTTAGTCCCTTCGGTTATGGTCCAGGCACGCACTTCGGGACTGCCTGCAGTGAGAAAGGAGATGAGTTTGAGCAACCCATAGCTCTGTCGTATGAGTCGGTCCAGACCTCTTTGACGTCCGATTTCTTTGAGGAATTCTTCTCGTTCGGTTTCACCGAGCTGAACGAATTCCTGTTCAACCAACGCAGAGATCTCGATGACCTCAGCTTTTTGTGAAGCGGCATACCTTTCAATCTGCTTAACATACACACCTTCACCTGGTTCACCGTTCCAGTAGATATCATCCGATATGTTAGCCACATATATGATGGGCTTTGTCGATAACAGTGGCATCTCTTTGAGAATAGCTGCTTCCATCTCGGAAACGACAGTAAGCTCTCTTGCGGTTTTGCCGTCCGCTAGAAGCTGAAGCAGTCGTGCTAGGAAATTCACCTCCGGTATGAGAGAACGGTCGGTCTTGGAAACCTTTTCCTGCTTGAGATATCGTCGCTCTACAATCTCAATATCTGCTAAAATTAGCTCCATCTCGACAATCTCTATGTCTCCTAGCGGATCACAGGGTATCTGCTCGGTATTCTCAAAACACCTGACGACATGTAACACCGCATCAACTTCCCGAATATATGAAAGAAATCGATTGCCTAAACCCTCCCCCTTGGAGGCACCTCTAGGTAATCCTGCAATATCCACGAACTCTATAGTCGCAGGGGTGATTTTCTTGGGAGAGTAGAGTTGAGCCAGAAAATCTAACCTGGGATCGGGTACATCTACCGTCGCAATATTGGGTTCGATGGTGCTGTAGGGATAGTCTGCCGCGATCGCACCCGAGCCGGTCAACGCATTAAACAGTGTAGTTTTTCCGGTATTAGGCAATCCCACAATACCTATCTTCATCTTTTATCCTTCCCTCTATCATAAATGGTATATGATTCTACTATTGTTATGCCCGTTACTATATAATAAGGGAAACGAGAGTATAGTTCAATCTCGGAATTATGAACACAGCTTATGGTCAGTTAACGATTTGTACATGAATTAGATATATACTGAGTCAGATAGAAGACATAGCTGAAGAAACCGATAAGGAGGACTTTACGTGAATACAAAAATTCTTGTGGTTGATGATGAAAAGAATATCTGTGAACTGTTGCGACTATATCTGGAGAAGGAAGGATATACCGTCATTATGGCCTTCAACGGACTACAGGCAGTTGAGTTGTTCAAAACCGAACAACCGGACATGGTCCTACTGGACATTATGATGCCCAACATGGATGGTTGGGAAGTCTGCCGTCTCATGCGCGAACGCAGTAATCTACCGATAATCATGATAACGGCTAAAGGCGAAACTTTCGACAAGGTAATGGGACTTGAACTCGGCGCGGATGACTATATTGTTAAGCCGTACAATATGAAAGAGGTCATCGCAAGGGTCAGAGCGGTGTTGAGACGCTCGGTGATCGAAGACAGCGGGGTAGTCAACTATGATAAACTGTCGGTTAATATCACCAACTATGAACTAAAGGTGGACGGAATCATTATTGAAACACCCCCTAGAGAACTAGAGCTGCTATATCATCTCGCTAAGAATCCCAACCGGGTATACACCCGTGATCAACTGTTGGATGAAGTCTGGGGATTTGAGTACTACGGCGATAGTCGAACGGTGGATGTGCATATTAAGCGGTTACGGGAGAAACTTGAGAATGTATCTGACCAATGGTCCCTTAAAACCGTATGGGGTGTAGGCTATAAGTTTGAGCTGAAGTAGATACCACTATGAGAGAACCCAAGAGTCTGTTCAGAAAATACTTTTCCATTTATGCAGTAACTATGCTTATCTGTATCTTTATGCTGGGTGTGGTATTACTGTTCTTTGCGACACAGTATTTTCGGGATGACAACCGCAGACAGCTGATGAATGTGGCATCCAAAGGAATAGAGGTAACGGTAAGCAACTACGATCGGAACAAAGGATTTCTAACCCGAAACGAACTCGAGAAAGAATTCGAATTGATACACCGTACTACGGGCGTATCGGTACTGTTCTGTGATATCGACGGTCGAATTGAGGTCTGCAGTGAGGGTGGTATGTGTTCACACCTGAGCCTATCCATCCCCTCTGTCATACGCGAAACTATACTAAATCAAGGAGAATTCTTTTCGGTAGGATATATGGAGGTGTTTACCACCGAGAGCAGTTATACCTACGGGTGTCCGGTTGTGATGGACGGAACCATACGCGGATATCTCTTCATCTCGAAATCGCTGGAGGAACTGTTTGATTTCCTCTATCAGATTATTATGATGTTTCTGTTTTCGTCCGCATCCGCATTCGGGTTATCATTCATCATCGTATTTTACGCTACCCGAATGCTGACCAAACCACTCAATGAAATCTCGGAAGCTGCCCGTAAATTCGGTGCTGGAGACTTCTCGGTTCGGGTTAAAGTACCGGTAGCAGGTGATGAAATTGGAATGCTAGCAGAGGTATTCAACAACATGGCATATTCGGTATCAGAACTTGAGAATGTACGCCGCAATTTCGTTGAGGCAGCGTCACATGAGCTTAGGACCCCAATGACTACCATTGCCGGATATATCGATGCAATACTGGATGGAACGATACCGCAGAAGGAACAAAGTCACTACCTGTACATCATATCGGAAGAGGTGAAACGACTCGCACGACTCACCTCCTCTCTGCTCATTGTGGCTCGATTAGAAGCCGAACAGCAGGAGATGAACATTACAAACCACAATGCTTGGGATACTGTACTCGACATTATGTGGAACATGGAACAACGTATCGCAGAAAAACGAATCGAGATCAAGGAGTTGGATGTCGATGCCAGGTTTATACAATGTGATCAAGATATGCTGCATCAGGTCATATATAATCTACTGGATAATGCGGTGAAGTACACCAACGAAGGCGGCATGATATCGGTGGAAATGTTTAAGAAAGCCGATACCACCGAAATTGTCATCGGCAATACCGGTTCGGGAATACCGAAGGATCAGCTGGAGAAGGTTTTTGACCGATTCTATAAACTAGATTCTTCTAGGAGTTTGGATACCGGTGGTTCAGGGTTAGGTCTATATATAACCAAGACGTTGGTCGAGAAGATGGACGGCAGTATAACGGTACAAAGTGAACCTGACGGACTTACAAAGTTCACCGTGATTTTTAAGAACGGAACGTCACAATCCTACCAAACACAAGAGCGAACAGTAGAGGAACTAAATCAACAAAAGGTAAGCCTAATGCGAAGAATATCGCGTGGAATTAGAAAAGGAAGCAGACGTTAGTATGGACGATATAAAAGATCAAAAAACCGATGAGGGAACAATGGGTCGCAGAAGTCTGAATTTTGCAATACTAGGATTCGGTCTGATGTTGTTAGTGCTGCTGACCGGTGCGGTTGTGGTGATGGGCTCGTTGCTCAAACAGTTCATCGACGGGCGAGGTATCGGCAGTAGAAGCCTTCCGGACGACTATGTGCTAGGAACGCTATTGGTGAGGGAAGCACCTGTCGACAATGAATACAGTTATTCACCGGTAAACGACCATATGATACAGGATATCTCACGCACCGTGCTGCTAGCATCTGTTAAGGTAAAAACATACAATCAGGGAGGTCTCCCCATAGCTGATGTCACCTGTTTTGGTGTGGTGATGGATGAGTCGGGATATATCATCACCTCGGTCGATGTGATCCGAGATGAGAGTATCATAGAGGTGGAACTCTATGACGGTAGGAAATACATGGCTACCGTTATCGGGTATGATCTCAAGACGGATCTCTGTGTCCTTCGAATCGACGGACAAAATCTCAGAACGGCTTCCTTTGGCAGTGGTGGTATGAAGGAGGGTGATGGATGCTTGTATATCGGGTTGGGACAACGAGAGATCCCGAATATTTCTCAGGGATTACTAGGTGCTTCAGAGGGTCGATATATCATGACTGAAGCCGGGTATTCCTATTTGAAACTCACCGCAACCGATAGAGTTGTGTCCGATCGATGTAGTGGAGGGGTTATCGTCAACTATCTGGGGCAGATAGTTGGGTTCAGATGCGCTGTTGCCGATGATTCGTTGAATATGCTCTATGCCTTATCGGTCGATGATGCCAGAGGTATCATTGATGACATCATCAAACACGGATATGTCAACGATCGATATACATTAGGATTATTCGTTGAGTCAATAAGCGAGGTTGTCTCTCGTCCCAAACAATGGCCTGTCGGTTTGTATGTTGCAGATCTACCTGCATTAAACCGACAACCGGAGGAGAGTTTGATGATCGGAGATATTATTCTATCAGTATCGGAAGAATCAGTCGATTCGGTAGAGTTATTTGAGCAACTATTATCGCAGTATACCGAAACGGTGGTTGTACAGATATATCGTCCTATAGAGGACAGATATATCGAATTTGAGCTGGAGCTCATCGAAGATACTGGACTATATCTACACTAGAAGTATCTTGCTCAGTCGTTTCGTTATTGCCTTAGCTCAACAATTTTGATATAGTCTAGACATTACTCACACAGTAGATATAGCTGCTTGAGCAGTATTTTTATAACATCGGTAAGGATGACAGATGATATATATTGCACCTTCATTACTTGCAGCAGATTGCAGCAGACTCGGTGAAGAGGCGGACTTGGTCATACAGGCCGGTGCCGACTTTCTTCACTTTGATGTGATGGACGGACAGTTCGTAAAGAATATATCTTTCGGAATACCGGTACTCGAATCATTGTCAAGCCATATAACCGCTAAATACGATGTACATCTGATGATCTCGGATCCCATAGAATATATCGATGCGTTTGCCGATGTCGGAGCGGATATCCTGACCTTTCATCTAGAGTCTAGATCAGATGTGATAAAAACCATTGAGCGGATAAGGGCTTGCGGTATCATGGTGGGGATATCTATTAAGCCATCTACCTCTCCGCTTGAGATAGTTGACTATCTTGAACTGATAGATTTGGTATTGGTAATGACGGTGGAACCAGGGTTTGGAGGTCAAACCTTTCTACCTCAGACGACCAGGACCATCACCTTCATTAAGCAGCAAGCAACCGAGAGAGGATTGAATCTGCTTATCGAGGTCGACGGTGGGATCAATATGACGACAGCAGCAATCGCTATTGCTCACGGTGCCAATATGCTGGTGGCAGGCAGCAGTATTTTTAAAACAGATAACTATATGGCGGCAATAGAGAAGTTAAGACATGCCGCTATTCAATGATATTACTGGGGTAGTTTATGCCATCGAAAAAACAATCGACACCTTTCATATATAAACGGTTTTCTGCCTTTCTGTTTTCGGTTGTTCCACTCATCGGAATAACGGTTTATCTCTATGGTATTCGGCCGCTTATTTTGTTGCTCATTGCCGTAGTTATAGCGGTTCTCAGCGACCTCTTGGTAGCACTAATGAGAAAACGTAGCTATAACGGACAGGATATGAGCAGCATTATGTTTACGGTAATCTTTGTGCTGTTACTACCGGCTACGGTCAGATACTCAATTGTACTCTGTGGAAGTATACTAACGGTGTTTATCAAACATGCATTCGGAGACTATACCGGATGTATCCTGCATCCTTCTGCCTTCGGGTTTATGGCTTCGGCTATCTGTTGGCCTACCGAGATATTCCGCTATCCTCAACCCTTCACCAATATCGGGCTAAAGTTCGATGAATCGATTCAACTATTCGAATCGGCTTCACAAACCATAAAAGCTGGTGGTATACCCGGCAACATTGATAAGGTAGATTTTTTGCTGGGTAACCATCCCGGTCCAATAGGTGCTTCATATAGCCTTGTAATACTGGCTATACTCGTTTTTTTGATTGCCTGTAAGGTAACCACTTGGCATACCCCGTTCATGTACCTGCTAGCGATTGTCGTATTTGCGTTCTGTTTCCCGAGGTTAGAGATCAGCAGACTCTATTCGGTGCTCTACGAAGTTTTATCTGACACTCTTATTTTCGGAGCGGTATATATAGCCGCAGAACCTGTCACCTCTCCAGTTAATCCGAAAGCCAAGCTCATCTATGGTGTGCTGTTAGGATTGACAGCTATGTTATTCGGACGTTACGGAATATATCAGATGGGTGTAGTGTTTGCTGTAGTAGTAATCAACCCGATTTCCCCATATCTCGACCGAAAGTTTCCGCCTAAAACCGGGGGTACCCGATGAGAAGAAACCCTAAATCAAATCAGTCATTGATACGCAGCACCGAGGAACGATTGAAAAACGATCGGATTTTAGTAAATAATCCGGTGTTCATCGAAGGGCTTGCGCTTACTCCGGTTATCGGAGCAGCGACTACCCTGCGTAATGCGACCATCCTGTCGATTATGATACCTATCCTACTTATACCTACCCGATTCATCGGTAATATACTGATAGGTACCATCCCGCAGAAACTCAGAATAATGGTGTATTCGGTAGTTGCAGCCCTCATATATATACCCGGGTTATCGGTAATCACCAATCTGTTTGGCATGAGTGTTGCAGCGATGGGTATCTATCTGCCCATATTGGTAGTGGATTCAATCATAACCTCACCGGCAGAGATACCACAAAGAGAAAAGGGTTGGAGCTGTCTGCTGAGTGGCATACTATCTTCGGTGGGATTTGCTATGTCGGTATTCCTTGTGGGTGCTCTGCGTGAGTTACTCGGTCACGGTAGTTTGTGGGGTAGCCCGATTATCTCACCGGCACCTTTCCCGATATTTACCACCGCTGTCGGAGGGTTAATAATAGCTGCAGCTTTCTGTGCAGTTTTTCAGTTTTTAGTCAGTTTAATTAAACGCGCACGGTATCGTTATGCCAAGGACACACAGTTTACCGAAGACTCAGACGAAACAATATAGCGGAGAATGGAACAAACATGGGTAACATGGGTAATATATTAGGAGATTATCTGCTGATAATTTTAGCAGCAATCACGATTGAGAATGTCGTCTTTACCCGCGCAATGGGTTTGTCTAGAGTCATTTCTTTGGTCGACAATGTACGCAGCACCGTCATCTTCTGCATTCTGCTCTCATTGACTACGGCCTTAAGCAGTGTCATA
The DNA here is from genome assembly GCA_009782665.1 of Oscillospiraceae bacterium. Taxonomy (GTDB): domain Bacteria; phylum Bacillota; class Clostridia; order Oscillospirales; family Ruminococcaceae; genus WRIP01. Next base: position 8,512 of record WRIP01000001.1, on the reverse strand, counting down.
TACTACTCTATATATCACTCGTATATCGATCGAATCGAAAACGCAACCATCTTCCGTGTGTTGATATTGGTATTGGTTATGTCGGTGATATATCTTCTGGTATTCATAACTGCGATAAAAATTATTCCGTATGAACATATCGGAAAAGCCGCTGAGGCGATGCCCACAGCGACCTTTAACAGTATGGTATTCGGTGTCATAATGCTGTCGAGTATTGAGCAGATGACACTAAGTGAGACGATAGTCTACTCAATAGGTAGCTCAATCGGATACACCCTTGCTATCATATATGTAGTGGAGGGACAGCGTAAGTTGCAGAGTCGTGATATCCCTGCCGCCTTCAAAGGGTTGCCGGTTACATTACTGTATCTGGCAGGTTTAGCAATGGCTATCTATAGCCTGACTGGAAGGATCTTCACCCTATAGGGAAGGCTCAAAAAAAGCTAAAAGATGCTCGGGCCGGTCGACTATTGCCATCGCACCGCTCTCGATGAGTAGTTCAATAGGTCTTAACCCCCAGGAAACTCCGACAAAGTCAATGCCGGCGTTTTTTGCTGTCTGACCATCCACCTCTGAGTCACCGATATATAGCGTAAGGTCAGATGATGCTCCCAGCTGTCTTATAGCAGTATATACGATGGAGGGATCGGGCTTTCTAGGTACGTTCGGCCTTTCTCCGAACGCGGCGGTATAAAGATCCTTGAAGTATAACTCACATAACTCTTCTACACCCGCTTGATATTTGTTAGAAGATACCGCAACCGAAACGGAGTGTTCTTTGAGTGCGGTAAGCAGCTCTATTATTCCGTCAAACGGTTTAGTCTTGTTTGCGATATTTGAAGCATAGTGTTGTTTGAAATCAGATAATACTTTTTGGTATGTATCCTCGGATACATCGTTACCGACCGAAAGAGAGATAAGATTGGCTATGCCGTTCCCGACAAACCGCTTAATCTCCTCGAGTGTACGCTGATTAAGATTAGACAGAGTCAAGGCATGATTTACTGAATCAGCCAGATCTTCAGCAGTGTCAAGCAATGTCCCATCAAGATCAAAGATTGCATACATATATTGTTTCATAAATGCTCTCCATGTTATTCGTATAGTTGTTATGTCAAGCTGCTTTCGGTTTGTATTTTAACATGGTTGTTGCTTCAAGTTCAATCTAAACAAAAGATTTATTGACAGGAACAATTATATAGTATAAACTGTTAATACTGTTAATAATAATTACTATGTAATGTTGATGAAAGGAGTATGGATGGATAATTTGGATTTTGTAGATAAAGCATTTGACGAATTATGTCACACTCTGGCAAGTGGTAAAAAGGATATGCTGGAAAACATAAATCGAGCAAATAAGGGAGAGCTTTTTGCATTACATTTTCTGACTCAGCAGGATGTAAAGGTATTACCAACCGAACTGAGCACGGCATTACAGGTCACTACCGGCAGAGTATCTGCACTTCTGGCTAGTCTAGAGAAAAAAGGTTATATTCATCGAGAAACAGACAAGAATAACCGACGCAACATACACGTAACGATAACTGATGCAGGTCGTAGGTATTTCGAAGAGGAAACAAAGAGTATCAAGCAAATCTACTCGAATGTTTTTATTGAAATGGGGAAGGATGATACATTACTGTTCTTAAACTCGATAAAGCAATTCTATGAGTTGTCGCAAAAATACATGCACTCGGAACAGTGAAAAATTTGAGCACTTTAATACTGGGAGAAGCTGTAACTCACAGACTTACGAATAAAGAGAGATTCGTATTCAGATAATACAGGAATTCAGAATAAAACACACAAGAAGGAAAACTACTTAATGCTACGTTTAACAAACATCAAGAAATCATATACAACTGCTGGTTTTACACAAGATGCCTTAGATGAAGTCTCGATTGCATTTCGAGATAATGAGTTTGCAGCCATATTAGGTCCATCCGGTTCAGGGAAAACCACAATGCTCAATATTATCGGAGGTCTTGACAGATATGATTCTGGAGACTTGGAAATAGATAATGTTTCCACCGAAGAATACAAAGATAGTGATTGGGATACATACCGGAACAATCGTATAGGGTTTGTATTTCAAAGCTACAACCTCATTACTCACCAATCTGTTCTTGCCAATGTTGAGTTGGCTTTAACCTTGAGCGGTGTATCGAAGAGAGAACGTCGTCAACGTGCAATAGCGGTATTAAAAGAAGTCGGGTTGGAAGATCACATGAAAAAGAAACCCGGGCAACTCAGCGGTGGTCAGATGCAACGTGTTGCGATTGCCAGGGCCATCATTAATGATCCTGAAATACTGTTAGCAGATGAACCCACTGGAGCTCTCGATACAACTACAAGCAAACAGGTGATGGAACTGCTTACAGAGATTGCAAAAGACCGATTGGTTATAATTGTCACACATAATAATGAGTTGGCGCATCAATATGCAAATCGCACTATCAACCTCGTAGACGGTAAAATCGCTTCAGATTCAAATCCTTATGAGCCAGTAGTAGAAGATTGGTCTACAGGACGCCAAACACGCAAATCACGGATGTCATTCTTTACTGCAGTCGCGCTTTCATTCTCTAATCTGATGACAAAAAAAGGTCGTACATTCTTGACTGCTTTTGCCGGTTCGATAGGAATCATTGGAATTGCGACAATTTTTGCATTTTCAAATGGGATTAATGAGTATATCAGAGGTATTGAAGAAGATACCCTCAGCGTATATCCGCTTGTCATTCAAACTCAGAGTTTTGATTTGTCCGATATCATATCGGACAATGATGACGGGGAGAACATGCGTTCGGAGGTAAGACGCGAGATGCTGGAAGCAGAACCCATAGACGGGGTTCGTGAAATGAATATCATGAAGACTTTGTTTTCTACCCAAACTACGAATGATCTAGAGAGTCTGAAAAAGTACTTGGAAGAGAATGAGCAGACTATTTCAAAATATGTCAGTACAGTACACTATAAGTATGATATTACACCGCAAATATTCATTGCAGATACATCAACAGGGATAGATCAGATTAACCCGGATTCGGTATTCGGTGGTATGAGAGGTATGAGAAGCGGTGATGCATCCAGCGGATTAATCATGAGTAACATGAATGCTTTTTCAGAGTTGCCCAATGAACCGGATCTTTATGAATCTCAATATGATGTCTTGGCGGGACGTTGGCCTCAGCGGTATGATGAAGCAGTTCTGGTTCTCAGAGGTAATAACAGTATTACTGACTATATGTTATTCTGCTTGGGTGTACGCGATCGGGATGAAATGAGACAGATGATTGACTCTTTCAGAAATGCTACCGATATTGAAATAGAAGTATCTGAAGGGAAAGGGATCTATTCGTACGATACCTTTATGAGTTTGTACTTTAAGGTCGTACATCCGGCTGAGTGGTATCAATATGATCAATTGTATGACGTATGGGTAGATAAATCCGGCGATACCGGCTTCATGAAGAAATTAATAAAAAACAGTTTAGATCTTAAGATTGTAGGTATTGTGCAACCAAATGAAGATGCTACCGCTACAATTTTATCAATGGGTGTCAACTACACACCGGAGCTCATAACTCATCTGATGGAGGAAGTGCGAAGTAATCATGTGGTGAAAGAACAGTTGGCTCATCCGGATATTAATATACTGTCAGGCAGAACGTTTGAGGATGAAAGAGATAATCCCGATCATGAATTTGATTTTTCAAAAATCATATCGGTAGATGAAGAGCTGTTCAGAAATACACTCGACTTCGAAGATGCATTATCCGGGTTTGATTTTTCCGGCATGGACTTCAGCAATTTGGATTTCAAAAGTTTTGATTTCAGTGCCATAGATTTTGGGGATATCGATTTCGGAAGTATGGATTTCAGTGGCCTCGATTTAAAAGGTTTGGATTTCAGTAATATTGACTTTAGCGGTATTGATATGGGAAACATTGATTTTAGTAACATTACGTTAGACTTCTCAAACATACCTCCTCCGCAGTTCGATATTGATAATCTACTCATTTCCTTGGCAACTCAACTCAACCTGCCTCCCGGTACTCTTACCGGTATACTTGATCTAATCATGTCAGATTTCATGGATTACCTGCAATCAGCCTCACCTGGTGCAACAACACCGCAAGAGATATTGACGGTATTTACTGAATATATTACTCTGTCGGAAACACAAGAAATGATAAACAATCTACTTGAGGATGTGCTTCAAACAACAGATTTGAGTGGAACCTTAATAACGGCGTTGACCGAGTATATGATGCAGGCTACCTCGGCATATATGACACAGGTGGTTCAGGCAGTACAACAGCAATTGCAAGCAGCTTTAGCAAGTGCAATGCAAAGCATGATGCAATCTGCCATGGAGAGTATGATGAATGCAGTGTCTTCACAAATTGAAACGGCCATTCAAGATGCCATGCAAAATCTCTCGTCTCAAATTGGACAGGCATTGAAAGAATCTATGTCGGAACTGCCTAAAACTATGGAAGCTGCAATGAGTGCTGTTACCGGTCAAATTGCCAGCACCATTCAAAGCACATTTGAAGAGATTTCCGTAAAAATGAAAGACTCAATGGAATCGTTCAACGGTGAAACTCTGGCAGATGCATTTAAAATGGAAATAGGTGAGGATGAAATCTATGATCTCATTATGTCAATAATGAATCCATCGGTGACTGACTATGAACAGAATTTACGAAAACTGGGATATGCCGATGTAAATATCCCTTCACAGATTGATATATATCCGAGAAGCTTTGAAGCAAAGGAAAGAATGCTGGATATTTTGGACATATATAACGCGAGTATGGAAGAAAATGATGAGCCTGAAAAAGTGATACATTTCATCGATATGGTCGGATTGATGATGTCCTCAGTTACCAACATAATCGATATGGTCAGCTATGCACTGGTTGCCTTTGTCTCGGTTGCGCTAATTGTATCATCAATAATGATAGGCGTTATTACCTTCATTTCTGTCCTCGAAAGGAAAAAAGAAATAGGAATTTTACGAGCTGTAGGTGCTAGTAAAGGTAATATCCGACTTGTTTTCAATGCTGAGACACTAATAATCGGATTCACTGCAGGGGTTATAGGAGTACTCATTACTTCCCTTATTGTCATAGTTGCAAATATCATTCTGAATAACCTGCTCGGAATCGTAAGGTTGGTTATCATGCCGCCGGGGATACCGGTTATACTCGTAATCATAAGTATGACGTTGACATATATTGCCGGTTTGATTCCTGCATCTGCTGCAGCTCGTAGAGCACCTGTTGAAGCGTTACGCTCCGAATGATAAAGGAAAAACCTGAATCCACAAACATAAAACAGTCGTCGACACAAGAATATAGTGGTGTTTCGACGGTTGAGGATAGTTGCTTGATATGGTTAGGAATCTGATTGTTGATACTTCAGATACTGTATGAATTGTCAAAAATCCATTATGTGACAGCTATGAAAAATAAGTATTGGTATTTGATAGAGTATCCTAAGAATGGTAGCAATAGGAGCATTGCTTTATCCCGGATATTCCTTGTTCTCATAACTGTCGAGTAGTTGTATAGTACTGAAAGGATTTTTCTCCCGGGAGCAGAGAAATCATCAAACTATTGACATTGAAAAAATATATCGGATAAAGTATAATATAGTTGTATCTCGACCGATTACGGATGTAAAATACGGTCGTCATACGAATGATATAAATATTAGGAGTAAGGAGTACGATATGGACCTGAAAGGATCAAAAACTGAAGCAAATCTGTTACATGCATTTGCTGGTGAATCACAAGCTCGCAACAAGTATACATATTTTGCAAGTAAAGCCAGAAGTGAAGGGTATGTTCAAATATCAAATATCTTCACAGAGACCGCTGGTAATGAAAAAGAACATGCAGAGATTTGGTACAAATTAGCAGTAGGAATCGGTTCAACCGCCGAAAATCTTCTAGCAGCTGCCGAGGGAGAACACGAAGAGTGGACCGACATGTATGCAGAATTTGCAGTAACGGCACGAGAAGAAGGATTTCAAGATATCGCATGGTTGTTTGAGAAGGTAGGCGAAATAGAAAGATCACATGAAGAACGCTACAGAGCATTACTCGCTAACCTTGAGGACGATAAGGTGTTTGTCAAGGATGATATAGTCGTTTGGAAATGTAGCAACTGTGGGCATATACATGTTGCTAAGGAAGCACCAGAGCTATGTCCGGTCTGTAAGCATCCCCAAGCATATTTCGAGCTTGAGTTAGTAAACTACTAAAAATAGTAAACCCGACCATCAGGAGTTATATCATAACCGACTCCTGATGGTTTTTTGTTCAGAATAAATCGATAAAAATCTCTCTTGTAGCTTCTGTCAACTATCCAGTGACCGGTATATACACTCAGTTGCGTCCGATAACAGATACATCGATACCGAAACGGATGATTAAGGCAATTGTAACCTTTACAACAACCCGTCAATTTGTTAATATTTAGCTATATGAAATATGAGATTTACGACAACTAAAAAATATATCGGAGGTCATGTAATGGCGAGAACTAAGAGTACGATGGATGGTAACCATGCAGCTTCACATGTATCCTATGCATTTACTGAGGTAGCTGCTATCTATCCTATCACACCATCTTCGGTTATGGCTGAGGTGGTGGACGAAAAGTCGGCTAACGGAGAAAAAAACATATTCGGCGATACCGTTAAGGTAATCGAGATGCAATCGGAAGCCGGTGCAGCCGGTGCAGTGCACGGTTCACTTGCAGCTGGTGCGTTGACAACAACATTTACAGCGTCCCAGGGATTGCTGTTGATGATACCCAACATGTACAAGATGGCTGGAGAGTTATTACCCTGCGTTATCAACGTCTCAGCTCGTGCCATCGCGGCTCATGCACTCTCCATCTTCGGAGATCATTCCGACGTCATGGCATGTCGTCAGACCGGTTTTGCCATGCTGGCTTCATCCAATGTCCAGGAGGTCATGGATCTCACCGCTGTCGCTCATCTGGCAGCAATAAAGGGAAAGGTTCCTTTCCTCAATTTCTTTGACGGATTCAGAACCTCTCACGAAGTGCAGAAGATAGATACTTGGGACTACAAGGATCTGGCCGAGATGTTGGATTGGGATGCGGTAGCCGAGTTCAGGAACCATGCACTCAATCCTGCCAGTCCGGTACAAAGAGGTACTGCACAGAATCCCGACATCTTCTTCCAAGCCAAAGAAGCTAGTAATATATATTACGATAACCTTCCAGGTATTGTGGAAGACTACATGAATGAAGTCAATCGTCGTATCGGAACCAACTACGGACTATTCAATTACTACGGTGCAGAAGACGCTGAGACGGTCATCGTGGCCATGGGTTCTGCATGTGACACGATAGAAGAGACTATAGATTACCTTGTCTCCAAAGGTGAGAAGGTCGGACTGATAAAGGTACGGCTCTATCGTCCCTTTGTCGCTCAAAAGTTCATAGCACAGCTGCCTACCTCTACAAAGAATGTCGTTGTACTTGACAGAACCAAAGAGCCAGGTGCTTTAGGTGAACCACTCTATCTAGACGTGGTTGCTGCACTGCATACCGGTAGCTTCAACCATCTGAATATCCTCTCAGGACGTTATGGTTTAGGGTCAAAAGATACAACCCCGGCACAGATAGTAGCAGTATACGAAAATGCCGCTTCTGCCGACTACAAGTCTCCCTTCACGGTAGGTATAATCGACGATGTGACCAACCTGTCGATAGAGGTTAAGGAAAATCCAGATACCACCCCTGCCGGAACCACCTCTTGTAAATTCTGGGGTCTGGGTTCTGACGGAACGGTTAGTGCCAACAAGAACAGCATTATGATCATTGGAGATCATACCGATATGTATGCTCAAGCATACTTTGAGTATGATTCAAAGAAATCCGGAGGTGTGACCATATCCCATCTGAGGTTCGGAACATCCCCGATTCATTCGACCTACCTCATCAATAACGCAAACTTTGTTGCATGTCATAATCCCGCATATATCGGTGTGTTCGATATGGTACAGGACGTCAAACCTGGAGGCACCTTCCTGATTAATTGCCAATGGAATGCCGAGGAGTTGGACAGGTACCTACCTGCCAAAGATAAGAGATATATCGCCGAGAACAACATTAAGGTATATATAATCGATGCCAACAAAATCGATAAAGAGTTGGGATTACGCGGTAGAATCAACACCGTGCTACAGTCTGCATTCTTTAGTTTGGCGAAGATAATTGATAAGGACGATGCCATAACCTACATGAAGGATGCTGCCTTTAAATCTTACGGCAGAAGAGGTGAAGAAGTTGTCAAGATGAACAACGACGCTATCGATAGAGGTAGTGATGCAGTTCAGGAAATCACAGTCCCCGATAGCTGGAAGGATGCAACTGAAACTATTGAAGCAAAAGTGATTACCGGAGATCGTCCCGAATTGGTGGACTTTGTCACAAACATACTCGCTCCCATCAGCCGTCA